>JBGTJP010000001.1:0-43390 GCA_041745075.1 Pyrinomonadaceae bacterium
AGGCGTTTGCATCGCTCGAAAAAGCCTACGCGGCACACGACCTGCAGTTGAAATATCTCAATTCCGATCCCAACTTCGATCCTTTGCGCGACGACCCGCGATTTCAGGACCTGGTCCGCCGCGTGGGATTGCCGCTATGACTATTGTATTGGAGAATTTACGACGCCAAACAATAATGAACTATTTTCGTAGAATGTATTCCTTTCATCCTACTTCCTGCCCGAACATGATCCGATGCCCGTCTGGCGTGATGACGCCGAATTCACGGAGGCTCCATGGCTTGTTCGATGGCGGCTGCTGTGTGAATTCGGCACCGCGTGATTTTAGCTCTTCATAGACCTCATCGACATTTTCTACCAGCGCATAACCGAAATAGGAGTGATCGCCGGTCTCGTGTGCCCACAACGCGTCGGTGCACTCGCCGAGCATTACTTTGAAAATGCCGAAGGAGAGAAACTCCCAGCCGGGAGCGGTAAAGTCGCGTTCAAAGCCGAGTTTGTCGATAAAATATGCAGCGGAAACCGCAAGATCCTTAACCGCAAGGACATGCCTTGTATGAATTACTTTTCGGTCCATAATAGTCCCGGATAAACGCCGGAGCTTAAATTTCAAAGGTGGAGGTGCAACTGGTCCGTCACCTATTTCTATTGGCCGATAGGGCGGCGGCGACTCGCTGTCTGGCTTCCGCGGACGGAATGCTCTGAGCGTTCCACCATTCAATTGCTCCAGGTTCGATTACTGCTCCGGCTTCTAGCAAAGCGGTGTCATGCCGTCAATATTAATCATCACTTTTCACGCTCTCCGGTAAATAATCGCCGACAAACTTTCGCTCCATTCCATTTCCCCAGCCGCAGCCGTGATTGCTCGTGATCATCGCAGCACCGGCTTCGCTGATATTGTGCGGCGGGAAAGCAAGCAGTCGAAGAATAGAGCCTGGCCGAAGGTGTTCACTCGCCCAACTAAGCGGCGAAGCGCCGTTTGCGTCACGAGCTTCTTTATCTGCTCCATGCCCGATCAAATACGAGATCATCGCTTCGTCACCGTAAGCAGCAGCCCGATGCAGTGGTGTTTCGCCTTTTGTCCGCACATCGCGCATAAACCCGCCGGTTTCTTCGCCCGGAATCGTTCTCGCATTTACGTCCGCTCCATTCTCAACCAGCACTTTCAAAACGTAAATAAAGTATGGCCTTCCGGCCTTGCAGAGTGCGCTGTGCAGCGGCGTTTCGCCCGTTTCCCGTTGGGCCCAATTCACATCCGCTCCGTGCTTTATCAAAAAATCAGCCACCTTCCAATGGCCAAAAAAAGCCGCGTTCCCCAGTTCCTGATCAAGATCAACACTGCTCAGGTCACCGCCGGCACTCAGAACTGCTTTCAAAGCCGTCGTATCGTTGTAATAGACAAACCATTGCATCGCCTTTACGTCGCCCTCGCGCAAGATGTCCTGCCAATCTGGCAAGGCAAGCAAATCGAAAACAAGGTCGGTGCGACCACGGCTGATTCGATCAAGTATTTGCTCTTTATCCATAATTTGTTCCGAATCGAATCGCCGACCTTTCTTTAGCGCGGGCCGCTTCAATCTCGCGGTCGCGGGGCGGAGCGTTGGTTACGAAAGAATTCAGCATCTCTTGAGCGGCGGCGGCGACACGTTCAACGGCGAGGTCAAAAGCCGCCTGGTTTGCCATCGAAGGTTTGTTAAAACCTGACAGCTTTCGCACAAACTGAAGAGCCGATGCGTTTATCTCGTCGCTCGTCGCCGGCGGATCAAAATTGAAAAGTGTCTTAATGTTTCTGCACATAAGTCAGTTCCCCGCTTTACGCGATCCTTCGTTTGATAGGCGGCGATTTGGGTATCGCTTCAGCACTTTCCGAAACGCATCGGCCGCTTCTTTTTTTCGTCCGGCTTCCAATAGCATTTCACCCGCCGCTTCCCAAGCCGGTTTCACGATCGCGGGCGGCCCGTATTCAAAGACGAGTTTGTCTTCGGCCTCGCCGGCTGCAACCGCTTTGCGTAACGCATTGTCGCGGTCGCCGCCTGCAAATTCGATCGCCGCTTCGAGGATCGCTCCCATTACGGTTACCGTGTCGATGTCGCCTTGGGACACGATGGAATATCGAGTTGGGTTTGCATTTCCATTAGAGGTGACACCTTTCATCGCGGCGGCTTTCGATCTCAGGGAATCGAGTGATCGTCTTGCGGCGTCCAGATCCTTGCGTCGCACATATTCCAGCCCGATCGCCATGTCGTGACCCACAAAGACCGACTGCGCCGATATCCCGCCCGCATCAACCGGCTCCATCATTGAGGCCGGACCGCTGCCGCGTGTTTCGACCAAAAACGTCGCACGGGTCATTGCAAGGTGCGTCTTTGCATAAGCCGACGGCGTTCGCTTCATATCGTCTTCAACTATCACGACAAGCTTCGCGGCGTCTTCATTACGGCCGAGCTGCAAGTACGCGTGTTCGAGCCAGTGAAGCGGATGGTATCCGCCCGTGCCCGCGTCACGCGCCGTTTTCATGGAGGCCGTGTTCGCCGTGATCGAATCTTCCCACATTCCAAGCGCAAAAAAGATGTGCGACGGCATATGTTGCGCATGCGAAGCACTTTTCGCCACAGATCCATAGACCCGGGCGGCCCGCAGCCCAAGCGGGGCATGCACCGGATCGTCATAAGAATGGATCAAATAATGAAGGGCTCCCGGGTGCCTCGGATTCTTTTCGTAGATCGTTTCGGCGATCGCGGCGGCCCGCATATAGTTTTCCGTGTTGCGGACCGTTCCCGTCAGCCCGAGTACGGAAAGCGCATAGAATGAGCGAGCTTCAAGATCGTCCGGAAAACGGCGTGTTAGCTCTGCCATCGCTTTTGAATAAGCTTCGGCGACCTGACGTTCGTCGCCATCGCCATAAAGCTTTTCGACCGCATCCATGTACAACTTCTCACGCTCGGTCGGTGCCTTCGCCCGTCTTTCCGTCGGCGTTGCTCCCAGCCGGGCAAGCGAAGCTAGTGCCGCCGTTCGATCTTGCTCTCCCCAGATACGATGATCATAAGTCATCGCCTCGCCCCAATACGCCATCCCGAAATCAGGTGCTGTGCGGATCGCATCGGCAAACGCCGATCTTGCACTCGCATACTCAAAGCTGTGAAGCAGCAGAACACCGCGAATAAAATGTTTCTGGGCCTCGGCCGGCCCCGAGGTGGGAAAACTGATCTCGCCGAGGTCGACGGTAGTAGGCTGTTTCGCCGTTTGATCGTGGTGCTGCGCATGAGCAAAAACAACAAACGTCAATATCGAAAAATATGCGAGTACATTATTCACTAACTTCATATAATTGCCTCTTGCGGTTCTATTTGTATGCAACTCCGGCACTTGCGGGGCCAGCAAGGTGGATCACTTCTGTGCGTTTAAAACCGGCTTCGCGGCACCAGCCGTCAAAATCCGCACCGGTAAAATCGAACGCATCGCCAAATTCGACGAGCATGTTCAAAGACATCATCAGCCCGAATGCGTTCTCGCGTCGGGCGTCGTCAATTAAATTTTCGACCACGATGAACGCTCCGCCTTCGGGAAGTGCATCATACGCCTTTTGCACAAGCATCATCTTTCGTTCGAGGTTCCAATCGTGAAGGATCATTCCCATCGTCACGACATCGGCCTTTGGGATCGGATCGCTGAAAAAATCAAGGTTCGCTGTCGAGACGCGGTCGGACAGTCCCGCCTCGGCAATTTTCCGCGTCGCGATCTCGGTCGCCTGCGGCAGATCGGCGGAGACGCATTTAATATGCGGATGCCGCCGGGCAACGCACATAGAAAGCATGCCCGTGGCTCCGCCAACATCACACAGCGTTTTGTACGCCGAGAGATCGACCTTTTCTGCAAGGGCCTGAAAGTTGCCCGCCGAGATCCCGGCCATCGCGTCCATAAATTGTTCGAGCCGCTCTGGCTTGCTGTAAAGCTCTTCAAAAACACTTTTCCCGCCGTGTTTTGTCTCGTTTTGAGCGTCGCCGGTTCTGAGGGCCTCGATCAGGTCACCCCAAAACGGATATAACCGGTCATGCGCCATCTCGAGAAATCCGCCGATAAACCGCGGGCTGCTTCGGTCGAGAAACGCAGCGGTTTCGGGCGTGTTTCGATAACGGCCCTGTTGGCCGTCACCGTCACGCTCCAGAAAGCCCAGGGCCACAAGCGTATCGAAAAGGTCCGCCGTTCCTCGTTCCTGCAGGCCAAGCATGGTTTGCAACTCCGCTCTCGTCATTTCGCCGCCGCCAAGTTCGCTAAATACGCCAAGCTTAACCGCCGTCAAAAGGACGCGAGCAGGCCAAAAACCCATGCCGACCTGCATTATTCGTTCGGGGGAAAGATCTCCCATATGTAAACCCACCTCCAGGGACAATTTTCGGATCTTTGCGAAACTTTACGTCCTTCGCGTCGTTGCGTAAAACATTTCTCTAACACGCAAAGCCGCCAAGAACGCGAAAGAAGAATCGGGGAATTCCAATCAATTAATATTTTCTCGAAAGGCTCTGTCTAGTCAAGCCCATCCGCCCACGCCCGCAGGACGCGCGCGATTTCGACAAAAACGTTTTCATCGCTCTGCCGTGTACGCTTTAGAATTTTGAAGCTGTGGTCGGCCGTGTCGAGAAGATGTAGCGTCGCCCGCGTGCCAAGACTCTCGACCACCGGTTCGAGAAGATCGAGTTCCGCCAGAGCATCACGCGTTCCGCTCAAGAAAAGCATCGGGACATGGACCATGTATAAATGTTCCGCCCGCGTGATCGCCGGCGCGCCCGCTGGGTGCAGTGGAAATGAAAAGAACACCAATCCTTTCACGCCATCGATCGGCGATTCCGACTGAGCCGTCGATGTCATCCGCCCGCTGAAGGAATGCCCGCCCGCGAGTATCGGGAGATCAGGACACGCTTCCCTCGCAGCCTTAACCGCCGAACGGATCGTCTCAACACAAGTAGCCTGCGAATTTCGCCCACCGCCTTTTTCCGAGTAAGGAAAGTTATACCGAAAAGGCGCGATATTCTGCTCAGCCAAATTCTCCGCAATCGTCGTCACCAGCGGGGTGCGCATGTTCGAACTCGCCCCATGTCCGAGGACAAGCAGGTGCGTGGCCCCATCGGGCCGCATCAGGATCGCAGACACTTCGCCTTTTTCGCGCGTCGCGGTGAATTTGAATTCTTCCTCGCCCACTATTTAGATTCGGAGCCTTTCGCCGGCTCGGTGAACATGATTTCTCCCGATGTGATGTTGAAAGTAATGTTGAACTTTTCGACAGTCACGATTGAGAACATTTCGCTTCGGATATAAGAGTCGTCCACTTTCTCTAGCCATCGGTAGTGACTAATGCTTCTCGGAGCCTTGCTTGGGTCTTTGAGCAGGTCCAACGTACTATAGCTTTTTCTTTGGTGTCCATCGGCGTAGAACGCTATTGCCAAGTCGTCGGCTTTCGGGATCCCGCTCGGCCAATCGCCCATTCGAATCAGGTATTTGCCGTCATTCGAGATGAAAACCCGGTAGGAGTACCAACCGGAAACTGTGTAAACTACTTTATCCTTGCCTGAGTGCACTTCGTACATCGTACCTTTCGCTTTCGACTTATTCCATACGTCCTTTTTATCCGGAACCATCTTAAAGTAATGGCTCCCGTCTGCCGAACTCACCACGTAAGGTTTCGGTGGTGCAACCAGGTCGGCGAAACTGGCGGATGCAAAGAAAAGGATAGTGCCCAACAACAACAATGCTTTAAGGATCTTGATCATGCTTTGAAATCTTCCTCAACCTCTCTTAGTTTGCTTCAGCATGAAGTTTCAATCCCAACGCCGAAATCACTTTCAGGATCGTATCAAACCCCGGACTTCGCTCGCCCGATAGAGCCTTGTATAGACTTTCACGTGAAAGGCCTGCGTCGCGGGCGACCTGTGACATTCCCTTGGCACGGGCAATATTGCCGAGCGCCTTTGCGATGAAAGCGGCATCGCCATTGGCTTCCTCAAAGCAGGCCTCAAGATAGGCGGCCATTTCCTCGCGCGTGTTCAAATATTCAGCGACGTCGTATCTGGTCGTTTTCGTCTTTGCCATAGCGTTATAGTTCGGAGGCAAGACTTATAGCCCTGCGTATGTCCTTTGACTGCGAACTCTTATCTCCCCCGGCCAAGAGTATGATCAATTCGGAACCACGTTGAGTAAAATAAACACGGTAGCCCGGCCCGTAATCGATTCTCATTTCTGAGACACCCTCGCCGACAGGCTTTGCGTCACCTGCATTCCCTAATTCAAGCCGGTCAATCCTGGCTTGAATCCGAGCGCGTGCTCGAAAATCCCGAAGTCGTAAAAACCATTTGGCGAAGACTTCAGTTTGCCGGACTTCGATCATTTCCCAGTGTAGCCCACTGGCTACATATATTCAAGGACAATTTTCAGGCGGTCAGCCTTTGAAATTCTTCTTCAATTTCTGCCAAACCTCAGAATACTCCGGCTGTAGACTCGCGGTCTCCATCGCGAACTTGGTCGGGCGGATGATGTAGCGGGATTCGAACATGAAGGCCAGCGTGCCTTCTAGCTTTTGCGGTTTGAGATCGACGTTTGATGCCTTTTCAAACGCGTCGAGGTCAGGGCCGTGGGCGGACATTTGATTGTGGAGCGAGCCCCCGCCGGGGACGAAGCCTTCCTCTTTGGCGTCGTAGGCACCGTAGATGAGGCCCATGAATTCGCTCATCGTGTTGCGGTGATACCACGGCGGGCGGAATGTGTGTTCGGCGACCAGCCAGCGGTCTGGGAAAATGACGAAATCGCAATTCGCCGTGCCGTGCAGATCGCTCGGACTCGTTAAAACGGTGAATATGCTTGGGTCAGGATGATCGAACGAGATCGAACCGATGGTGTTAAAGCGTTTTAGGTCATAACGATACGGAGCATAGTTGCCGTGCCACGCAACGACATCGAGCGGCGAATGATCTATCTCGCAAGACCACAGGTTTCCGCCAAATTTCGCAATGAGTTCAAACTCGCCCTCGACATCCTCAAACCACGCCACCGGCGTTTCAAAATCACGCGAATTCGCCAGGCCGTTGGCGCCGATCGGTCCCAACTCCGGCAAACGAAACTGCTGGCCGTAATTTTCACAAATATAGCCGCGAGCCGTCTTACTCTCCGGATTATCTGTCCTACTCCCCTCCTTGTCTAAGGAGGGGTGGCCGCCGCTTTGGGCGGACGGGGTGGTGACCGACGCCGTTCCGATCTCAACCCGAAACTTCAACCCGCGCGGCAGACAGCAAACCTCACCCGGTGAAACAGCGACGACTCCGAGCTCAGTATAAATAGTCAGCCCGCCCATTTCAGGAACGATCAGCATTTCGCCGTCGGCGTTATAAAAATAGCGGCCGTCCATGTCCTTGTTACAGGCATAGATATGCACCGCCATTCCGGTCTGAGCAAATAGATCGCCGTTACCCGCGATTGTGGTGATGCCATCGATAAAATCGGTCGGAGCTTCGGGAATCGGCAGCGGATCCCAACGCAGCTGATTCGGCGTCGTCACAACCTCATCAAACGGCGACGATCTGAAAAGCGGCCGCGTGTCCGTAGCCCGCTCGTCAGTAAGGGCTCTTCGATACGGGTGGAACGGCTTATGCAGAACCGAAGGCCGTATCCTGTACGTCCATGTCCGCCTATTCAACGCGCGTGGCGCCGTAAAAGCCGTCCCCGAAAACTGCTCGGCATAAAGCCCCAGCGGCGCCCTCTGCGGCGAAGTCCGCCCGATCGGCAGCGCGCCATCGACCGCTTCTGTCGCGAATTCGTTGCCAAAACCTGTTTCGTATTTGAGTTTTTCTAACGTCATGTCAATGTTGATCTATAAACGTCTTGGTTAAATAGCTTGTGTCTGATAATATACACGTTTTTAACCAAACTTATGATTCGTATCCAAGTTTTACTTATGCTCACGCTGGTATTTCTCGTTGGTTGTATGAAACCGGAGACGACTTTTTCTGGCGAAGTATTTATCGTTACGCAGGGAGCAACCAACATCAAGCTAGGCCTGGTTGAGGTAGTTGCTATTCCCGCTGATACATTCAACGCTGACATCAAGGCGCGCCGTGCGGAAATAAGGGCAGCGATTGAAAAGAATGAAGAGGTCTTAAAAGATTGCAAGAAACTTCAGAAAGAAATTATCGAAGGGCGAAACTTGGACGAAGCAACAACTAATAAATTGCGTCGGGATTGTTCGAATGAGGGAACCCTTGGGAAGGGTAAAGATCTTCCCGGACTTATAGTCAGCTCCATTCCCAAGAACGCCATCTCCGCCGTCACCAATGCGGATGGAAAATTTTCACTTAGACTTCCACAGAGTGGAAAATACGCTATCTTTGCGAAAGGTCAACGGAGAGTCGGAGATAAGGACGAGAAATATTTTTGGTTAGAATTTGTCGAGCCAAAAACCGAAACACAAAGCCTCATGTTGAGTAATAAAAATCTTTTTGATATCGACACACTGAAACTACTTGTCCAGTGAACACCTCTTCAATCTAGGCTTCTAGATTTATGGTGCGCCAATGCCGGCCGCGTTTCCAAAGTAAACTTGCCGCTTTAGGCAGTGCTTCAATCACGCCATCAAATTTATCAGCGTACCGACAAATATTTTCGAAAATCCGCCCTACGCTTAACGTAGGCTCATCCTTAATCATTAAATCTAGATCGAGGTTTAGCGCCGATGTAAAATCTAAAGACACCTTTTCCGTTTCATTGTGATAAATAGCGTTTGCCAGAATAAGATCCGACTCACCCGAATAGTTCCATCGGGTCCTTTTCGCGATTTCCCGGCATAGTGGAATAAATACTAAGTCGCTATAAGCCCAGGGTATTTCGTGCCATGCATCGGGCTTCGTCGAGCCTAACTCAATAACATCCGGATATTCGTCGCGCGGCAGATAGCCTCCGTATCCTATACAGAAAAAGTCCAAACTGTTTCCTGAAAGATGATGGTAATAATGAAGTCGGGGAATAATTTCTTCTTTTGCAATGCGGGTGTGCGGAGGAGAAAAAAGGAGGCCAATCATTTTTATTGTCGGTTTTGCTTCATAGCGGTTAATAAACGCATTTCGCAGTTCTTCAATGACTTGTTCGTAACTAAAAGCTGATATCATTTTTCTTCTTCGCAGACCAAAACGCCAAGATTACTCCTGAGCAATCGTTCTTAAATTAAGAGCATGCGCCAGTTGTAGAAGTGCGAACACTAGCAAACTCATAAATGTACCTCGTCGTATATACATAGAACAGTTAGATTTACCCAAACGATTTTTTGACATGCCGTTATAGGTTTCCTCTTCTCCTTTGCTCTTCCTCGATCGATACAAACAAAGCCTTAAAATTACCTTTACCGAATCCTTTACAGCCTTTGCGCTGGAGTATCTCGTAAAAAACCGTCGGGCGATCCTCGACGGGTTTGGTGAAGATTTGCAATAGATAGCCTTCTTCATCTCGGTCTACCAAGATGCCGAGTTTTTTGAGGCTTTCGATGTCTTCGTCGATCTCGCCGACGCGCTTCGTTAAATCGTCATAGTATGTGTCGGGAATCGAAAGAAATTCGACGCCGTTGGCTGCAAGATTTGCGACTGTCGTGCGAATGTCGCGGCAGAGAAGGGCGATATGCTGGGCCCCTGCCGAGCCGTAAAAATCGATGTATTCCTGTATCTGCGATTTGCCGCCTTTGCCCTCGGCGGGCTCGTTGATCGGGAACTTGATATTGTGCTGGCCGTCGGACATGACGATCGACATCAATGCCGAATACTCGGTCGAGATGTCCTTGTCGTCAAACGTGATGTAGCGGTGAAAGCCCATCACGTCGCGATAAAAATCGCACCAAACATCCATTTTCCCAAGCTCGACGTTCCCAACGATGTGATCGACCATCATGATACCGGTCGGATCGCCGGCAACGTCCTGAGCAACAAATCCGGGCAGAAACGGGCCGTTATAATTGTGGCCGTTGCTCGCGTTGTAGGAGATAAAAGAATGTATCGTGTCGCCGTAAGTTGCGATCGATGCGTGACGGACCGAACCGTTTTCGTCCGAATGGTCGTGCGGCTCTTCGACGGGTCGGGCTCCACGCTTGACCGCTTCGTTAAATGCGTGATCGGCATCTTCCACCAGAAACGCAATATCGTGAACGCCGTCGCCGTGCTGTTTTATGTGCTCGGCCCCGGGATGGTCAGGCGACAGCGGCGTCGTCAGCACAAAGTTGATATTCGTCTGCCGCATCAGGTAACTCGTCACCTCACGATTACCCGTCTCCAGCCCCATATACCCGGCCCGAGAAAACCCGAACGCCTTCCGATAATAAAACTCCGCCTGCTTAGCATTGCCGACGTAAAATTCGACGTGATGTATTTTTTTTAGTCCTAACGGATTTTGTGATGCCATAGTTCCTATTAACCAGTAGTCTGCGATTCGGAAACGGAGCTAGCTGCCTCCACCTCATTCACCGCGCTTCCATTTCGTGCAAGATCAAGCAAAATCAGCGAGGCTAGTTATAGCCGTTTTGGTACCGACATGGAGCTAATGTTTTCTCGATAAAACTGTTCGATGTTTGCAACAGATTTTCTCGATCGCTCGACCGCTCGGTTCGCACTTCCATGCGGATATGTTGTGACTTTGGTCGCGATTCGTCGGTAAATGCACCCAACTTCATAATTCATGGCTTCCAAATCCATTTTGTACTCGCCTTTGAAGCGGTACATCAGATCTCCCAGCGGTCCTTTCACTCGCGCAAAGACGATCCTGGAGTGAATGCGATCCGCCTCCTGAATGTTCCGGTCAATGTGCTCCCGAAATATATTGGGATCTTTTGAGAATTCGGTGATCGTCTCTCCATCCGCCGAGATCTGATTATTCCATTGCTCGTTCTCATACAACTTCAAAAACCACAGATATTTATTAGGCTCGACCGGATGAGGAAACCAGGCCTTCTGCATTCCGGCACTGTAGTCTTTCCCAAAACAAGTAGCTCCATCGGCGATGGTTCGAAACGCTACATTTTCGCCTTCGTCGATGTAACCCTTATCGATATACGTTTGAGGATTCATTTCAGCCTCCATATCCCACGGCTCAAAATCAAGCGTCTGGTCAATCTTATTTCGGATCGTCGAAACTGTATCGTCGATGCCGCGATTTATTCTCTCGATGTCCTTTGTCACATCGACCCGAAGAATCTGATGGCCAGTGGCGTTGATGATATCGGCTTCGCGAAGTTTGTCTGCGTCAATCCGTTTCTTTTGAAACCCCTCATCCACTTCAACATGTATTTCCAACTGAGGGAAAAACATGTCGGTAACCGCCCTGCCTCCCGGCCGACTAACGAACTGTTGTGTTACGAATTTAAGCCTCAAATCATTGAGTAAAGTATGAATACGATGCACAACATAATGCTCGTATCTCTTAGTCTTGGCTTTCGCAAGCTGGCGAGTAATGAACTCTAATTTATCCATTTGCTAATGTTGATTTGTTTCTGCTTCGATCTCACGCGGCTCAATAAGCAGCTTGATCCCGTCCACGATCTCATCAATCCGGCTTTTCGACACAGTTCCGATCTTTTCGCTCAGTTCAGTCTTATCTATGGTGAGTACCTGCGATACGACAATCACGCTTTGTCTGGACAAATCGGCCTCGTTCTCATTTAGTAATACGTTTCCCGGTGCTTTGGCGCGGCGCAAATTCGTAGTCAGGACGCAGGCGAGTACAGTTCCGATTGGACTTTGGTTAAACACGTCATTCTGAATAACCACTACAGGGCGGACGAACCCCGGCGCCGATCCTCTCGGCTCACCGGCATCGAACCAGAATATATCGCCCTGCTTTATTTCCATTCGTCCAAAATTTGCGACTGCTTGACTTTCGCTAATCGCAAAAATTCCCTTTCGTCTGGATCCGTATCGTTCTCATATGCTTCATCCAGCGCATCCGACAATTCCCTATTGTTCGACCAGGCTTTCTGCAAGAGCTGTTTCGGTTCCTCATCGAGCACCGTTAATATTGCACGTCGGGGATGTTGTAGGCGAATTCTCTCAAGCAGGCGTACATTCCCGTTCACATCAATTTCCGCTTCGATTGTTTGCATCATAGGTAGATTCTAGCTAATTCCTGTCAAAAACTCTCGATATACTTCCGCGTCACTTCCTTCAAATAGTCGTACGACGGAATTACGTAGAGGACAGGCTGGAGGTCGCTGTAGGTGAAATCGTGATTGATGACCTGTTCGAAATCGAACGGCCGGCGTTCTACTTTGTCGCCGAATGCGTGTTCGAGTTCGCCAACGCTGGACAGCAGGCCGGCACCATATGCTTTTATCTCGCCGCCTTCTTCTTTCAAGCCAAATTCGACCGTAAACCAATACAACCGGCCGAGCTCGTCAAGCTGGCGGTCGTTGGCGATGCGTGCACCGTGGCCGATGAACTGCGAATAATCGGCGAACGCCGTGTTCGTAAATGTCGGGATATGGCCGATGGCTTCATGGATAATGTCCGGTTCGGGGGTGTATTCGGGCTTTGAGTGATGGCGGATATATTGGGTAGAAAGCATCGTACGGAACGACAGCCAGCTCAAGAACGCACGCGTTTCAACCAAACCCTCGATCGGCGCAAGGCGAAAACCTGTTAGCTCTCGTAATCGGCGGTTCATTTCCGAAAGCTGCGGGATGCGGTCGTTCGAGAATCCCAAATCGCGCTTTGCATCCAGATAAAACTGGCTCGCCCGTTTTTGGTGAAGCTCTTCCAGCCGCCCCGCCACCTGCCGCCAAATATTCTGCTCTTCGTCGGTGTAATCGACATCTGTGATCTCGCCGGTTTCGCGGAATTTCTTTGCCAGACTCGCGATGTAGTTTCGCCGCTCGCGATATTCTTCGTCGTTTGCTCCGGGATGGTCGAGTTCAAGCTGGTTGATGTCCTCGAATTTCATATCCCGAAACGGTGGAAGATCTTCATCGGACACCTGAAAATTGCTCAGGGTAACGGCGGGTTCGTCTATCGTTGCGGCAACGGTTTCGGTTAGCATGTCTGGCTCCTATCTTTAGTGCGATGCCCGGCGGCGGGGCGTGGTTTTCTTTATTTACTCTATTCTAATTGAACCGATAAGTTTTTTGAATGGGCAGCGTTATTTAATCGGCTGGACTCGCCTTATAAAGTAAGTTAATTTAGTTGAAACGATTTAGATTGTATGTTCAACCTTTGTTCGATTATGTTCCAGCCGATCGTAGTACGGAACAAAAACAGCAAACCAACGCGGAACTAAGCGATCCGATGATAGACGAAATAGACCGTAATATTTTGAAGGAATTACAGTTGGATGCGCGGACCAGTTATGCCGAGCTGGGCCGCCGCGTTGGGTTGACTACACCTGCGGTGATCGAACGTGTCCGCAAGCTGGAAGACGCCCAAATAATTACCGGATACCGTGTCGATATAGACACGGCCCGCGTCGGCCTGCCGATCACCGCATTCGTCCGGATGAGCATCACAGGCGTCGATTACAGCCACATCATCGAGGTCGCCCAAGGCTCAAACGAAGTCCTCGAATGCCACCGCGGCACCGGCGGCGATTCGTTCATCATGAAGGTCGCTGTCGCCTCGGTCGAACATTTGCAGGAGGTGATAGACCGGCTAACGCCTTATGGCATCACAACGACAACCATCGTGTTGTCGTCGCCGGTGAAACGAAGGGTAATCGAATTTGTGGAAGGCCGCGCGTGAGCAAGGGAGCTATGCCTAATTTAGCAACAAGAAACAATAAGATTGTGACACGGGCTTTGCAATTTTATGGGAGACAAATATCTTCGAGGCAATCCTGTAATGATTAAAGTAGAGAATCTTTCATATCGATATCCGAAGTCAAAAGAAACTGTCTTAAAACATTTGAACTTTGAGATAAAGCGAGGTGAGATCTTTGGATTTTTAGGGCCTTCGGGCGCAGGCAAAAGCACGACTCAAAAAATTCTTTACAAGTTACTCAACGATTTCACGGGCGAAATTTGGATAAACGATAAATCTTTGAAAGATTGGGGAAACGAATATTTTGAAAAGATCGGAGTCGGTTTTGAACTGCCGAACCACTATCTTAAGCTTACCGCAAAGGAAAATCTACAGCTTTTCGCATCTTTTTACTCGCCGGAAAAACTACTAAACTTCGACGAGCTATTTGAAACATTCGGACTGGCAGGAGACACGGACAAAAGGGTCGAAGCATATTCGAAAGGGATGAAAATGCGTCTGAATTTTATCAGGGCGATCATGCATGATCCGGATATTATTTTTCTTGACGAACCCACCGCCGGACTCGACCCAATAAATGCACAAATAATTAAGAGATTCATCTTAATGCTTAAGAACGAAGGTAAGACTATCTTCGTCACGACACATGACATGACAACAGCCGATGAACTTTGTGACCGGGTTTCGTTTATCGCCGACGGCGAGATCCGCTTAACGGAACGGCCTTCGGTTTTAAAAAGCGAACACGGAAAGCACTCTGTCAAAGTTGATCTTCAAAACGGCAGTACGGAAGAATTTCCAACGGAAGGAATAGGGCATAATGCAAAGTTTTTGGAGTTTATCGCACAGGACGAGGTCTTGCGGATCAATACTCAGGAAGCGACCCTCGAAGAAGTGTTTATCAAGATCACGGGAAAGGCACTTCAGTAAATGACGCAGCTTATTCAACAGATAAAGTGGCAATTTCTGATCTTTCAGAAGAACAATCTCGTGACAATGATCGTCGGGATAACTGCATTTTATCTTTTGATAATTTACTTGATCCGGGACGTTGCAAACGTCGAAAAATTCGTCACGCTTTTGATCTACAACGATCCTGCCCTGATCGGTTTTATCTTTTTGGGTATCTCCGTCGTTTTGGAAAAGGATCAGGAGGTCCTTCCGGCGTTATTTGTAACACCGCTTAGCATTCACCACTATTTGCTATCCCGGATATTTGCACTTTCAGCGATCGGTTTCGTCAGTGCCTTGGCAATGGTTTTGATGGCAAAAGGTACGTCCATTAACGCAATTCATTTTTCGATCGGAGCATTTTCAACTTGTGCCTTTTTTTGCCTTTTGGGGATTTGTGTCGTCAGCTATACAAGAGAAATTTTGCATTTTTTCCTTCGCGGCGTACCTCTCTTGATCTTGATGAGTTTGCCGTTGCTTAATTACTACGAGTTGACCGATCTCGGGTTTCTCAGACTCTTCCCGGTACAGGGCGGATTGAATTTGATCATCAATTCATTTCGCGAATCAGCGAATTCATGGGAGCTGATCTACGGATATATTTCAATCGCCATTTGGAGCCCATTGCTTTACTGGTTTGTCTATCGCGTTTTTGTTTCAAAGGTCGTAAGGGTCTGAAGATGAAGAAGCTTATTAAAGTCGCTCTCAATGATTTCCGGCTGGTTTTTCGGGACAATTCGCTTAAGATCTTTATACTTCTTCCTCTGCTGATCCTTCTTGCTGTCAGGTACGCCGTTCCGTACGTTGCCGGTATTTATGAAGGAATGCAGGACTATATTGGTGTGATATTAATGCTTGCCACGACGCAGGGATCAGTAGCTTTCGGCTTCATTTACTCGATGGTCCTGGTCGACGAAAAGGATACAAACGTGGCGAAAGTTTATGGGATACTGCCCGTATCGAAATTTTGGTTTGTCGTATTTCGATTGACCCCGCCTTTTATTTTGGCAACGATAGCGACCATTCTGCTGCTTTTGGCCGAACCCTTTTACGGGCTGCCATGGTTTCCGAGCCTTATTTATTCAATGCTTGTCGGGTTGTTCGCCCCTCTAATAATCTTGTTCGCCGCAATACTTGCCGGTAACAAGATCGAGGCAATGACCTGGCAGAAGCTTTTCAATATTCCGCTTCTCATACCGGTTTTGGCGCTGTTCCTGCCCGGTTCGTTCTCTATTGTCTTTGCGATCTTCCCAACATTTTGGGCGTATCAGAGTTTCGATCTACTAATAAAAGGCGGGAATTTCTGGGTTTATATGCTCGTCGGCTTCGCCCACACCGTTCTGCTTTTAGTGTGGACGATAGGACGATTTACAAAAAGTCATTTCAAATGACCAAGCATGTGTCCGATCCGATATTCTAACCTAATTAACTGAGTTCCAGGCCATCTGGCTCTTAAGGCGAATTATCGTGCGTTCGACGCCGATTACCTCAAAGACCGAAAGCATCGATGGGCCGACGGCGACGCCGGTCAGGAGGGTGCGGGCGCCGTTCATTATGACGCCGAGTTTGGTGCCTTTTTCTTCGGTGAAGGCTTTGACGACGGTTTCGATGTTCTCTTCATTAAATGTCAGAGAACCACCCCGTCCGCCCAAAGCGGCGTCCACCCCTCCTTCGTGAGGGGAGTTTTCGGAGCCGAATTCGGTTTCAAAGCGGTCGGCTAGTTCGGGCAGCCAGGTTTTGAGGTCGGGGAATTTAGACAGGTTCTTGGCGATCGCCGCCTCGTCAAAATCGTAGTCTTCGCTGAAATAAGCCCGGCCCTGTGACGAGAAGTCTTTGAGCGTGAAAAACCGCTGGCGGATGAGATCGACGGTGCGGACAAACCAGTCGTATGATCGGATGTCCAACAAACTTAAGTTTGTTGAACTTTCCTCGTACTCTTCACGCCACAGTTTTGCCGCTTTTAGCTCAGTTTTGACAAAAGGCAGCAGCTCATCGAGCGGCATTGTACGGATATACTCGGCGTTCATCCAGATGAGCTTGTCGTCGGTCCACCTCTTTGGGTTGTTGGGTTCGTAATTAAATATTGCACTCGACCGGTGAACACCCGCAAGCGAGAACTTATCGACGAGTTCTTCAAGCGAGTAAATTTCCTTCTCTTCGCTCGCCGACCAGCCCATTAACGCCAGAAAATTACGGAACGCCGCCGCCACAAACCCCGCGTCGCGATAAGTTGTCAGGCTCACGATCTCGCCATGAATGCGCTTGCTGAGCTTTTTACCGCCGGGCGCGAGAATAAGCGGAAGATGGGCGAATTTCGGCGGGGCCACACCGAGGGCCTCATAAATTAGTATTTGCTTGTGTGTATTTGTTAAATGGTCCTGCCCGCGAATGACGTCCGTTATTTCCATCTCGATGTCGTCGCACACGACCGCGAGGTTGTATAGCGGATGCCCGTCTGAACGCAGCAGCACGAGGTCTTCCGTTTCGGCATATTCGCGTTGCTGCAGGCCGAAAACGCCGTCCTCAAACGCAGTTTTGCCCATTTCCGGCACCTTTAGTCGAATAGCGAACGGTTCGCTTGCGGCCGCCCGAGCATCGCTTTCTTCGGTCGAAAGCTTGCGGTACGGGTTGTCGCGCATATTCTTTTCGCCGCCCTGTGCGCGTGCTCGTTCCTTTATGGCAGATTTCACACTGCCATCGACCGGAGCTTCCTTTGGCGTGAAATCCCGATAGGCTTTGCCTTCGGCGAGTAATCGATTTGCGGCAGCCCGATGTTTATCCGCATTGGCAGATTGAAAAACTATCTCCTCGTCCGGTGCCAAGCCGATCCAGGCCATGCCTTCAAGGATCGAGCGGGTGGATTCATCGGTCGAACGAGCGAGGTCCGTGTCTTCAATTCGAAGCAGGAACTTTCCGCCCTTCTGACGAGCATAAAGATAGTTGAATAAAGCCGAACGCGTCGCGCCGACATGAAGGTAACCCGTTGGTGAAGGCGCAAATCTTACTCTTACTGACATAAGGCAAGATTATAGGCGGAAACACGAGCGGTAGCGAGTGCGCCGTGTTGATCTGCTGCCTCGCGGAAAAGTGACTCAGTCGTCGATCGGCTCTTTGTCCTTGATAAACTCTTTCATTGCCATGATCTCTTCCGGAGTGTGGCCGACCCAATCGAGATGTTCGCGAACGACGCGGAGCGGGTCTTTGGAGCGGTAGGATTTCGTGGGATTACCCGGAAACTTTTTGTCGGTCACATTGGGGTCGTCCATAAACGGCCCCGTCGGTTCCACGACATATATCCGCTCGCGGCCCTCGCCCCGTGCCAGTTCCGCTCCCCACGCAGCCGCGTGCAGCGTTTCACTAAAATATATCCACGGCGATTTCCGCTCCGTATAGTTAGACGAATACCCGCCCGAAAGTTCGTCCCCGACCTCAAACTCCGCTTTGGTTCCATGGTAGAATGTCCGCCCGCCGATGTCGGTGTGTGAATATGATTTGGCTTCGCTCATATTATTACAATTTAAAGCGTAATGTTTCCGGACCGAATTTCTTTATCTACGGGCACCTCTGACTTCCAGTAGATCGGATATACATCTTCCGCCGACCTCCCGAGATCGTGTGCGATGTTTTGCAAACGGCTATCTTCGCTCCACTGAACTAACTGGCCTCCATCGTGGAAAATGACCGGTTGCACATAGTCGAGCCCCGAGTTATCTGCCGGCGATGTGAAACCTCTCATGATTGTCCCGTCCGCCAATCGAAATTCCGTCGCCACTAAATAAATGTGGTCGTCGTCTTCTACGAGGTCAGTTTTCGCGGAGGCTTCGACAGTAGCGTTATCGTCCGACGTGCCGTAGTATTTCCACACCTTGGATCGCTCGAAGTCTTGCGCGGTAATCTCAGTTAATAACTTCGGCATCGTAATGGCACCTCATCAAGATTGTTAATCTTTAGGCCTTATTCTTCTCGTCCATGACCGCCGGCTCCCATAGTTCGATCTTGTTGCCGTCGGGGTCCATGATCCAGGCGAATTTTCCGTTTTCTTCGGCGTCCGGGCCTTTGACGATCTCGACGCCATTTTGTTTTAGTTGGGCGAGGAGTTCATCCATGTCATCGACGCGGTAATTGATCATGAAGGAAGACTCGCTCGGGGCAAACCATTTAGAGTCGGCATTGGCAGTACTCCAGACCGTCAGGCCGCCGTCCACTACCTTATCGTCGGTCCATTTCAATATCGCTCCGCCCCAGCTCTCGAGACTGATACCGAGATTCTTCTCATACCACCCCGCCAGCTCCGGGCCCTTGCCCGCACTTTTAAAAAATACCCCGCCGATCCCTGTTACCTTTGCCATATGTCTTTCTCCTGTTGGTTGTTTGTCAATTGATGCACTACTCGTCATGCGAGGTATCTGGTCGGCGCTGCGCGACGTGCCAGAGAACACCGGACGGGTCGATCACGTATGCAACCCGCAGACCCCAAGGCTGGACCGCTGGTGGTTTTGGTGTGGGCACGCCAAACCTTGCAGGCAGATCGCGTGACAAAACATGCGCCCACCAGGAATCGAGATCATCTACCATGAGTTGCATCATGAAATTTTCTGCCCATTCCTTCTGGAAATATTTTTGGAGGATGAAGCTGCTTGTTCCAATTCGGAAGATCGCCACCTCGTCGCTATCCAGCACCATTGTAAATCCCAGTGCTTGATAAAAGCGCTTGGACAAGTCGAAGTCTTTTGCCGGCACAAAAGGCCGGGCAATCTCTGTGCCTACGGGGACTGATGTATTTGTTGACTTTGCCATATATTTTCCCCGTGTTTAATCGCTTTTCTTGATGAACATATGCACGGCTCGCTCGCCGGGCACCATTTTGTCCACAAAATATCCGAGTTCGCGAAGGTCCAGACCCGCAAGAAGCGGTTCGCCCTTGCCGAGGAATATAGGCCGCAAAGCAATGTGAAGTTCGTCGATGAGCCGTGCTGAGAGAAATTGCCGGATCGTCGCCGGCCCGCCGCCGATGCGTACATCGAGGTCGCCTGCGGCTGCCTTTGCCTGTTCAAGAGCGACGCGGATACCGTCGGTCACAAAGTGAAATGTAGTACGGCCTTTCATCACAAGCGTCTCTCTTGCTTGATGTGTCAGGACAAATGTCGGCACATGATACGGCGGATCGTCGCCCCACCAGCCTTTCCACTCTTCGTCGGGCCAAGGCCCGCGAACCGGGCCGAACATATTTCGCCCAAGTATCCATGCGCCGTTAGGCCCGAAACCCGCTGCAGCAAAACCGTCATCTATACCGGTCTCGCCGCCCTCACCCCCGTGCATCTCGATGAATGTCTTCGTCGGAAAGAACCACTCCATCAGATCACGCCCAAGAACTCCGAGCGGTTCGTCTACACTTTGGTCCGCGCCTGCCGAAAATCCATCAAGCGACATGCCGATGCTCTGAACAACTACTTTTGACATGATTATGAACGCATTAGCTCCTTAAATTCTGAATAATTTTGATTGTAACCACCTCGGCAGCCCGCACCAACATATCATCTATTGCTTTTGGGGCGTGGCAGCGAGAAAGTCGTTTATCATCGGGACGATGGTTGTCATGCGGTCCATTAGGGTGACGTGCGTTGTGTTTGGCAAAATTGCAAGCCTGGATTCGACGCGCGGCTGCATGTCGGCGTGGGTATTTCCGCCGCCTTTGAGACGGTACATTTCCGCGATGTGATCGATCCGCACGCCGTCGGCGTCGCCGTGGATGAAGAAGAAGGGAGCTTTGGTCGCCTTGAGATTGTCGGCTCCGAAGTCATATGGCCTCATTGCTGCTGCTTTTATATGATTGAAAAACTCCGGGAAACTGCCTGGCACCGGATTAAGTTTTTCCCGTTCGGTTTCGGCAGGCGTGCCTTTGAACATCTCTGGCGAGAAACTAGGCCAAGCGTCGTTCGCCTCCTTGACCCAGCCGTCGCGGCGGATCGGGGCTGAAATGCTGACGACCTTTCGCACTTTTTCGCCGTGGCGGATCGCTGTCATCATCGCCGTGCCCGCACCCAGACTGTAGCCAACGATATCCGCTCGCTCGATCTTAAGATAGTCGAGCAAGCCGGCGACATCGTCGGAAAGATTCTCGTAAGTGAGATCACGTTTGATGTCGGCAGTCCGCCCGTGGCCCTGCATTTCGACGGCGATCACTTTCCGCGTTTTGGCGAGTTCGTTGATCCACACCGCCAGTCATCCGTGATCGCCATAAACGCACCATGAAGCAGCACCACCGGCTCGCCGCTGCCCTTGATCTCGTAATACATCTTCAACCCGTTAACCGGCGCGTACCCCGTAACGGGTTTCTGCTGCCCCGTGGCGATGCCCGCGAGAAACATCGTCATAAGCATCGTCATGACAAAAACTGTTTTCTTCATGTTTAGTCTCCAATTCAATGCGTTCATCTTTTCAGTCCTTTGACGAAATCTTGGAACGACTGAAAATGTCTTTTCGAATCTACGCCAATACTCTCGACGTAGATCGTTACTATTTCCCTATCCTTTTGGGTTAAATATCCGGAGAACAGCCGACCTGATTCAGGTTCCTTTCCCGAAAAGAACATCCCGAATGTTCCAGCGTCCTCAAAAGGCTCGTCCTGGGTGAGTGAGATATTAGGTGCGTCCGTTTTTTCGGCCTCAAGTCGATGAGAGCATATAAGTTTGAACTCTGCGAAGGTCGGCTTTGCTCCGAAACTCATCACTGAGATAGTCGCTTGCTGGCGGTCGTCCTTTGACGCAAACGTGATTCTCTCCTGCTCCGTATTTAGTTTGCGCCATCCGACGGGTGCCGTAATGGTCGCGTTACCAATCTTCACTTGGGCCTCACAACTAGAGACACCGATCAAACCTATGCTTATAATCAAAATCGAAAGCAGTCTTTTCATTCTCGAGTTCTCCTTGATTCTACTCATCTTCTTCTATCTGCGGTGCACCTAATTTTACATCACCATCGCGTTCGTAGGTGACGCAGATGATGCCTTTTGGAGCGATCTGGCTGCTGGTCACCTTGAAGGACGCGGGGATGGTGCCGCTTTCGAAGAGGCGTTTGCCGGTGCCGAGCGTGATGGGGATTATCATAAGTTCCATCTCATCCACAAGGTCGTTTTTGAAAAGCGTCTGGAGCAGATCGGCGCTGCCCATGACGTAGATATCGGGGCCGTCCTGCTGTTTGATCTCGCGTATCTTTTCCGCGATGTCGCCGCTGAGGAATACGTTTGGCTGCCAATCGCTGGAGTCGCGTGTGTTCGAGGCGACGTATTTAGTCGCGGTCATGACGTTCGGCCGAAAGTTCGAATGCGTCGGCCAGTACGTCTCCCAACCGTCAAAGGTCTTTCGCCCCAGCAGCAGGTCCATCGATTTGGCCAGCCGCTCCTGCACCACGCCGCCCGTTACCTCGTCCGCATAGGGAAAAAACCTCCCGCCATACTTAAACCCGTCGCCGTCCGCTTCCTCGTTCTGTATGACACCATCGATCGTCATAAATTCTGCTGCAATTATTTTTCTCATTGTTTTTGTTCCCAATTTCTATGCGATCAGTTTCAAAATCCCCGTAGTAGCCCTCTTAAGTAAATAATTGCCACGCCGATCAACGGGATGAGATTAAATAACAGCGCGGTAGTGCCGAAGCTGAGAAATCGCGGTCTCTTCTTGAGGCTGATTCCCGCGAATATTAAACCGACGAACGAACCAACGCCAACAGCGAGTATTAGCTCAACAACGATCACGATTCCCATCATCGCTCCAGCATTTATATCTGCATCATCGAGCGGACTTGGTTTCTCCGAAAGCTGCCAATACCATTCGTAGGCATACTCTTGATATATTGAAATCAATCCCAACGCTATGAACGGACATGCCACTGAAATTAGAGCGTAGACCAAGTGAGCGTATGAACGGCTCGTCGTATTAATCTCGGGCACTGCATCATTACTTTTAGTTACATTCATACTTTCCTATTTCACCAGCTCGCCTTTTTATTCGTATTCTCAAACCCAAACGCAATCGCCGCTGCGAGAACGTCGGTGTTTATATCTTTTAGAGTTTTGAATCGTATGCAATAGCCGGTCACGGTTGCTTTGCCGAGGCTGCTGGAGTATGTTTCGGCCAGGTATTTTTTGTCTTCGATACCGAGGATATAGACGGAGATCCCGGTTTTGTTTGGGCTCAGGCCGATCTGATAGAACTGGCTGATCGTCCCGTCGGCGTATTTGTGGTCGCGAGACCCGTAGCCGATATCCGGATTAGACACGACCCTACCTTCGCTGTTTTTACCATCGAGAAACCACAATTTGCATCCCGGATTTACTCCCAAAATGAGTTCATGCAACTGCTGCATCTCACTGCGTTTTGGTTCAGATTGGCTCGCTATGTGCTCTTTGATCTGTTTTTGTACGTTCATATAAATTATGGGATTACTTTGCTAAAAGTCGGCATTCGCAATATCACCATTGGAAATAACAAGATCGAAAAGTTCGGGAGGGTTCACTTGCTCAAAGTAATATGCTTCGACGTCGTCCCATATCTCGTGCCAGACCGAAGCGAGTTCGACGTCATCGCCGCGTGCGAGTATGCGGGAATGACGCTCATTCTTTGGCACATTGATGAGTACGGCAATATCGATCAGATCCCTAAGCGGTGGGGACGCAGAATATGCGCCATCAATAAGAATGATGGGAGCGGCGGCTATCTCCATCACCTGCTTTTGCAGCGAATATGTCCCGTTCTCATTCAGCCCGCTCATGAAATCAAAAGGATGGTATCGTGCTGGATATCCTGCGCGAAGTGGTTCGATCGCTTCACTCCGAACCCGAATCCAGTCAAACACTTCAAACAGTCGCTGCTCGACAGTTTTGTCGGGCCACTTCGATTCCGGAACTGCCGTCTGGTAGAAATCGTCGAGCGGCACCAAAGCGATATCAGTCCTAATCATCAAGTTTTCGGCGATCGTTGTTTTCCCGGCACCGCTCCCGCCATCCAAAGCAACAACCACAGATCTTCGCAATTCTTCTTGGATTCGTTTAACCCGCGTTAATATTTCTTCTTCGAATCGATCCATTGGTTGGTGACCTTAGTTCATGATCCAAACAACATCGCTGTCGCGCTCGGATGTGACGATCATTCTGCCCAACCGCTGCTATGCGGCGCCGAGATCAGCTTGCATTGTCTTCAGCAGTTCTTCCAGGTTGTCCAACTGCATCTTTGTTCCTTCTGTAAAGCCCATTGCGACCATTCGTTCCAAGCGTTCGAGCGACTCGTTGTAGATGGAGATACTGACCGTTGTCGTTCCGCCTTGTTCGCTGAAATTCAGATTCCAATCGGAGCCGGGCAATTCAAGATTTTCGTCCGCGTCCGCAAAGGTATTAAAAAACTTGAAATTGGTCTTTGGCGTGATGGACTTGTATTTCTGAACCGCCCAACGCTCCGCTCCATCGGGGCTGACCATAGCGTAAAACCTGCGGCCGAGGCGGGATTTTGTAGGGGAGGTACGGGTTAAACAAGGCACAAACCTCACAAGGAGACCATAAATACCGATCTATTCGTTTCTGCAGAGCGACGGACAACTGCGCTCAATTTGTTAGTGTTCGTGAGCGATTTTACGCATTCCGTGAGCCACTTGCGAAAAGCGCGCCAAGGTAGATCGCTGCCAGCTTAGTGACGAACGAAGCAGCGAATAACACCGCAATCCTCAAGGTAAATCCTGCGGCCACTAGTACAGCGAAGTCAATGACGGCGTAGGCGAACCAGATGACCAGTGCCGACTTAACGGAAAATTCGCCCTGCCACCAGCCGCCGACCCACCAGCCCGCGAAAAACATAAGTGGAATGCCCGCGACGATACTGCAATACGGCGCCGCGACCTGAATGTGAGCGTCGTAGTACTCCTTTTCATGGCCGGGGTTGATCAGATAGCCGTAAACGACCATATACAAAACGCTCACCAGGACATTCGCAACCATCACCGAAACGGCAATGCCGACCAGCCAAGCGATGCGGCTCAAGCTGATAAAACCTTCTCCCATATTTCCTCCAATTTAACCGACCTGGTTACGCTGACCTTCATCAAGAAGCAGACTTGTCGAAAGGCTCGAAATTCACCCGTCATTCGGCCAAGACTTCCTTTTTCCTCAATATTGCGGCGCTCAGCAATGTCACTATTATCCCGACCGGCAGTATTTCAATCAGCGTCATACCAAAGCGGATGAACGGATTTTTGTACATTTCCTGAAACGAGGCCATTTCGCTTGTGGTCTTATCGATCTCTTCCTGCGAAGCGCCTTTTTCCTTCAGCTTGCCTAAATAGTGTTCGGTATATTTTTCCATGAAGCTATTTTCCGGACTCACTTGCATGTAAGCCTCCCAGCTGGCGGCGTAAACGAACGATGCGAGCAGGCTGATGAGGATGCCTACCTGGGCAGCCTTCCAAAATCCGATCGATTTTCCGGTTTGATTGTCACGGAATGACTTGATGCCGAAAAATACCATTGAAAGAGCGACCAGCATCGAGCCGTAGCCAAAATACTCGCCGTTGTCGAAGTTGATGATCCCCTTTGACCAAAGGTACATCGAGATCAAAAACAGGCACGTGATGATCGCTCCCGAAATGAGTCCGTAAGTGATAACGATTTTTCGCATGATCGTTCCTCGCGTTAGATTTTGCCGCTAAGTTTCCAGCCGAGCAGAGCCATCGGAATATACGCGAGCAAGAGATCAGCCGCGATAAACCACGCCGGTGCCGGGATCATTAATGACGCAGCTATGCCGCCAAGTAAAAATAGCACGCCGATGATCAACGCCATGATCATGGCCCTGCTTCCGGCGATGATCGAAGCGACCAGGCCGCCGATCAGAGCTCCGGCAGCATGAGCGAGAAAAGGAAATAAGAAGTGTTTGGCCTCGAAAAGGTGGATCGAGGCCTTGATGCTGTCAAGATTCGATGGATCGACCCCAGCTGGCGGGGCGATCACAATGCCGCCCAACATGACCAAACCCATATTCGCAACGCTTCCGGCAACCAGTCCTGCGATTACCGCCAGGACATTTCTAACGATGATATTCATATCTCTCCTATTGATATCCACGATCCTAGGCGGTTATGCAGCAGAATACTATCGGCCAAAAGTATGAATTCACGGGTTCGAACTCAAAATCATACTAAAGTGCTAGTGCAGCAACAATGTAAATAGTAGTTCGTTGTAAATTGTTTCTTTGCGTCCTCTGCGGGCTTTGCGTGAGACTCTTTTCTTATCAATAGATTTCACGCAAAGATCGCAAAGAAAGAATAAATAAGGTAAAACTACATTGCACTGACACTAAGGAATTATTTGCAGTTCTTTTGCTCGCTGCAGGGCCTGTGTGCGGCGGCTGGCGTCGAGCTTTAGAAAAAGATTCGACGTGTGTGTTTTGATCGTGCTGGTTGAAACAAAAAGCTTGTCGGCGATCTCTTTATTGGACAGCCCTTCCGCGATCAGGCTCAAAACCTCATATTCGCGTTTCGTTATGCCCAGTTTTTTCATCTCCGCTTCGTCACGCGAAAATTGGTTTGAGGGTTCAATGACCTTTATACGCGTCAGGCGTCGGCCGACCCAGACTCCAAGCGACACGAAAAGGGCCGCAACCAATCCGAGATAAAGCTCCAGCGAGAGATCGCGCACATAAAAACGGTACTCGGCAAATTTCAGAATGCCGATCAGCGCCGCCATCGCCACGCCATAAAGAATTATGCTTTTGCGTAGGGTCATGTCGTATTTAACAGAGGAACAATAGCGCAAAAACACGAAAAGCTACCAAATCTGTATTTGATAGCTTTTGAATTTCGATCTCAAATCTGAGATTTAAAATTTCAAATTAAAATGGCGGAGACGACAGGATTCGAACCTGTGGTACCCTTTTGAGGTACAACGATTTAGCAAACCGCCGCTTTCAGCCGCTCAGCCACGTCTCCTTAAACTAAAACCGGCGTCCGTCACAAAGGAACTTCGCGCCGTTCTGAACGAGATTTTATTCTAGCTGAAGGGCAAACTTTGTCAAGTTCCCGGCATCGAAACAGCTAAGTCCGGCACGCGCCGAATGCTTGACACGGTTGCATAATATCGGGAAAATAGATGAGTTGTTCGCATTGGCACTTGTTTGTTTGGCTTTTTACGCGAATCCTGTGACCAAAAGTTCTGATGATCGCTGATTCACTAAAGAAAATTTCGATCGCTTCGCTGCTTGTTATTTCGGCGGTGGTTCCCTCCGTTTTTGGATCGGTTCCAGAGGCTGCTCCGGCTCCGTCCGTGAGCGTGAATTCGAACCTCGGCGTTATCAAGGGAATGGTCCGCGACCAGGCCGGAGGCCCGATCGCCGATGCGACCGTAGCTATTTTTCGTGTCGGCACATCAAAGCTGCTCAAACAGGTTCGCTCCGCTGCCGACGGCAGCTTTCTTGCCCGCATTATTCCTGGAACATATACAGTGCTTGCCGTTGCTGAAGGGTTTAATCCGGTCACACTTAACGAGATCGAGGTCAACCGTGCCTCGCAGTTGAATTACGGCTTTAAGCTGGAACGGGCCGGCGGCGGAAATACGCTGCCCGAAAAACGCCTTGACCGCAACAACCCGAAATGGGCCATCCGTGCCGCCCAGATCGGCCGCAGCATTTATCAAAATACCGAAGGGGAAGCGCCGGGCGCAGTTTCAGACAAGGTTGAGGTGGGATCGGATGAGGATGCCGCTCAGGACGAAAGATCTTCTCGAAACTCGCAGACGGTCGTCGAGACTTACTTTGCCGGCAGCGGTCGCGGGTCGTTCTCGGGTGTCAATGTAGCCACGCTTCTTCCGCTTTCTGAGAAGGCGGAGGTCATTCTTGCGGGGCAAACGGGTGTTGGAAAGGGCGCTCCGCAGCGGCTTGAGACGCAATTTAAGGTTCGCCCCAACGAGTCGCATCAGCTAAGGCTCACCGGTTCCTTCGCGAACCTCGGCTCATTTGGCTTTGAGAATAGCGAGAAGGGCCTTTCGCAGATTTCCGTCCAGGGTTTGGACGAGTGGAAGATCAGAGAAGGCGTGATCGTTGTGTTCGGTGTTGATTATTCGCGGTTTGTCGGTGCCAGTGACGATTTTTCGATCAGCCCGCGGCTTGGGCTCCAGTTTGACGTCGATTCGAAAACACGTTTCCGCACGGCATACACGACACAGACCGAAGAACGCACATGGTCCAAGGCGATCGAGTTTGAGAACGCACAGGTGTTGTTCCGTGAGCCGGCGGTGATCCAGGATTTTGTGATCGAAGGCGGAAAGCCGAAAATGAACAAGAGCCAAAGGTTCGAGTTCGGTGTTGAGCGGGTGCTCGATAACAAATCGACCATCGAGGCCAATATCTTTTTCGACGCAACGCTTTCCCGCGGCGTCGGATTGACCAATTTGCCGTTTGATTCGCTGGACACCGCTGGCTTTCAAGAGTTTACGGGAAATCAGCAGGGCCGCACACAGGGATTGCGGCTCGTTTACAATCGGCGGATAAACGGCAACTTCAGCGCCGCGGCGGGTTACAGTTTGGGTGTCGGACAAAAGCTTTCGCAGGACGGGCTTTCGAATCCCTCCGAGTTGTTTCAAAATGACGTTTTTCAGACCTTCTTCGGCCAGTTCGAAGCTGATCTGAACACCGGCACAAGCGTCAAGACCATCTTTCGTCTATCTCCGCAGGCCACGGTCTTTGCCATTGACCCGTTCCAGGGAAGGCTCGCAATATACGATCCCAGCCTTAGCGTGCTGGTCACGCAAAACCTTCCCACGCTGGGTCTGCCATTTCATGCCGAGGCCGTGGTTGACGCTCGAAACCTCTTTGGGTTCACGACCGGCGTTTCCGGCGAGGAAGGGACTTTGACGCTGAACTCGCAGCGGCGGGCACTTCGCGGCGGCATTCTGGTCAGATTTTAACCTTTCCACTCGACCGGGTTCATCTGGATAAATGTCCAAAACGGCCCAATTTTTCTGCGATTCCGCCGCCTCACACCTTCTCCAAATTCTCGGATTGTCGAGCGAAAATCTGAATTGTAAGGCTCATTCACACATGAGACGGTCAGACGCAGCACCATTTCCGCAAGTATCTATCGCACTGATAATTGCCGTCGCGAAACCGACATTACTGGAACAAATATTGCGTCAGGTTTTGATGGCGAGGTTTGCCCTAACTGGATGAAGGTAAAAGTGCTCACAAGTTGGAGTTTGATTTGGCTGGTCGTGACGGTCCTGTTCGTCGCGGCCGGCGCATTAAATCTGCTTCAGCGGGCGTCAGGTGAACTTGCCCCGACGGACGGCGTTCTCTGGGTACAAAAGGCCGACGGCATCTATGCGGAAAAGGTCCTTGCCGGCCTCGCTGCCTCGCGACAGGGAATTTCGGTTGGCGACAAATTGATCAGCATCAGTTTGGACGGTGAAAATTTTGATGAACTGGTTTCGGTCAACGATGTGCCGATGTACCTCGCAACGGCGGGTGTCGGCGGCAACCTGACGTACTTCTACCAAAAACCTTCGTATTCTTTCGCGAATAATTTTTACTACGCGGACCTGAAAAATATCGATACCCTGCCGCGATGGTCGGCGTCGATCATTTTCCTGACGATCGTCGGCATCATCTGGCTCGGGGTCGGTGTGTTCGTCCTGTTCAAACAGGGCAGCCGGTCGCCGTTCGTGCTCCACTTTGCGACGATCTGTCTCGCCGCTTTTGTATTTCATGTTTACCGCACCGTCAATACCGGACAGGATTTCGATCTTGCGGTCAATCTGCTGGACGATGTTGCATTCGCTTTTTTTGCACCGCTTTTTCTGCATTTTTGTTTGCGATACCCGGTACGGAGCGCCGTTTTCGACGCATCACGATGGAAGACCCTCGTCCTCTACGTTCCGGCGGCCGTGATCACGCTCTCGCTTCTCATTTTCTCGCTGGGCACGCTTCTTCCCGTCGAGGTGTTTGCGACAGCCCTTCGGAACGCGATCGGCTCTTACAACGCCTTTGGGACGATCAACCTGGCCCTGCTGATCCATTTTGTTGCGGGTATCACCGCCGGCGCCGTTGTCCTCATTTGGCGCTTCCTGAACAGTAAGCAAACGCTGGTTCGTCAGCGGTTAAAATGGGCGATGTGGGGCACAATTGCCTCGGTGATCCCGATACTCGGGTTTCAGATCGCAAAACGCTTTGTTTATCTGCCCGACGACACGTTGACGACGGCACTGACTACCCTGCCCCTGGCCCTTATCCCTTTAAGTTTTGGCCATTCCGTTGTCCGCTATCGTTTGATGGATGTCGATGTTGTCGTCCGGCGGGCGTTGGTTTACGCAATGACGACGGTTGCGATCGCCATGATGATCGGGGCCGTGGCGTTAGGCCTCGTCTTTCTCGCTTTGGGAGAGGACCTGTCGCGGACCGAGATCACGCTTCGGGCACTTATCGCGATCGTCGCTATGGCCGCGATCGTTATGCTTAGCGAGCCGCTGAAGAATTTTTTACAGGAACGCGCCGACCGTTTCTTTTACGGCACCCGCTACGATCTTCGCCAGGGCCTGCTTGATTTTGGCCGCACACTTTCCGCGACGACGGCCATGGAACCGCTGCTTGAATCGCTTACCGCTCGTTTAAAAGAGGTCCTTGACGTCGAGAAGGTAGCAATATTTGTGGAAGACGAAAAGGCGATGGGCGGATACAGGATCGCGAAATCGTCGGGGCTAAGCGAGGCTTTCAATATTCCTTCGGATTTTCGGCAGATGATCCGCGAAAAATCCGCAGATAAAGGCATAGTCCGGGCCGATGAATTCGAAATTCACGAATCCGACGGCGCGGAAACGAACGGCAACGGCCGTCATCCGGTCAGACAGGAGCTGCACTATTTTGTTCCATGCGTCGTGCGGGCAAAGATGGTTGCCGTCATTGGCCTTGGGCGCGGCCGGGACGGCTCGCTTCTTTCGTCCGAAGATCTTGAAATACTGAGGACCGTATCCGGCTACATTGCCGTCGCCATCGAAAACGGCAAATTGTATCAGGAACAGCAAGCCCATACCGATGAACTTGCCCTGTTGAAGGAATTTAACGAATCGATCGTTGAATCGATAAATGTCGGTCTGCTGGCGGTTGATGAAGACGGAAGGATAACCCGCTGTAACTCTACTTTTGAAGAGATGATGGGCCTAAGCCGCGAGGAAGCGATCGGCCAGTTGGTGGAACATGTGTTTGACGAAGCGTTTGCCGCAAACCTGAACAACATCCTCGGAAAATCGCGTTGGCATTTGACCGAGATTCGCAACGCGTACAAGCTTCACACTTCCGACATAAAAGGCCGTTCGTTGATCTTGAACGTTGCCGTCGCTCCTCTCCGGTCGATCTCGAACGAACAAACCGGAGCCATCGTCGTCCTCGAAAATGTGTCTTCGCGTGTAAAACTTGAGGAAACATTGCAGCAGAGCGAGAAACTCTCGAGCATCGGCCTTCTTGCCGCGGGTGTTGCGCATGAGGTAAATACACCGCTGACGGGCGTATCAAGTTATACACAGATGCTGCTCGGGATGATTCCGGAAACCGATCCGAAGCACGCTCTGCTTCAGAAAATGCAGCGGCAGACGGACCGTGCATCCAATATCGTCGGTAATCTGCTCAATTTTTCAAGAACCGGAAGCGCGATCGAACTGAGCGAAGTGGATATAAACAAGCTGTTGGACGATACCCTGCAGCTGCTTGAGCCTCAATTGCGTAAATCGAATGTCGAGGTGCTAAAGGATTACTCAACTATTCCACCGCGCGTTTTTGGAAACGGCGGCAAGCTCCAGCAGGTTTTCACCAATTTGATCCTGAATGCCCGCGATGCGATCTTCAACGGAGGAAAGATAACGCTTACCACGTCGGTCGGGAACAATGGCGAGATCATGATCGAGGTGGCCGACACGGGCGAAGGGATTGCTCCTGAAAACCTTGGCAGGATATTCGACCCCTTCTTCACGACCAAAGGCGTTGGGAACGGCACGGGCCTGGGCCTGGCGGTTACCTACGGTATCGTTCAGGAACACTCCGGCACGATCGAAGCCCGCAGCAATAACGGCAGCGGCGCGATATTCAAATTAGTATTTCCCGCCCCGATCCAACAGCGCCAGCGTGCGGTCAGCTAGTTCACGTTCTCAGTTCTGAACGTCCCCATAAAATAGACCGCGATAACCAACGCAACTATCATTATTGCCGAAGCCGTCCAAAAGGTCCGGTAAAGCGTCTGTTCGTCAACTTGATCGATGGCATTGTTGAGCAGAACACCGCCGATCATCGGGCCGATCGCCCTTGCAAGGCTCGCGCCCGATTGCATTATGCCTAGCGAGCTGCCCTGATCATCGTCATGCGAGACCTTTGAGGCCAGGCTTGTCAGTGACGGCGATGCAAGAGCATTTCCGAAGGCCAGCAGGACGCATATGCCAAGCAGTCCCGCCAGGCCGCCAGACATTGGTCCGACGAGCGGTATCAGGAAAAGGCTCGACGCCATCAACAGACACCCAACTGAAGCCAGCCGCGTTTCGCCAAACCTCTTAGCCAGCCTGGCAAAAAGCACGCCTTGCCCGATAACCGCGACGATCCCCACAAATGCGAACAGATACCCGTTCTGCTCGGCGTTATACCCAAAGCGAAATCCCGTATAAAGAACGAACGCGTAGGTCATTATCGAAAACGATGCTACGAGTAGAAAGTAGATTACATTGATAAACGCGAAAGACCGTTCGCGAAACGGCTCGAATGCCGCCGCAAAACCTTTTTTCTTTTCGGTTTGGACGCGGCCGCGAACAAGCGATTCAGGCAGCAGAAAATATACGGCGATGGAACTTGTCAGCGATAGCCCGGCCGCGAAATAGAACGGCAGATGTATGCTGAATTTGCTGAGGATGCCGGCGATGGCCGGTCCGAGAATAAAGCCGAGGCCAAACGCCGCACCGAACAGCCCCATTCCTTTTGCCCTGTTTTCCTTTGTGGTAACGTCCGCAATATAGGCTTGGGCGGTTGATATATTCGCCCCCGTTATTCCGCTGACCACACGTCCGACAAAAACCAGGGCAAGCGTACCCGCAAAGCCTATTATCGTGTAACCGACCGCCGAACCCAGAAGGCTGATAAACAGGATCGGCCGCCGGCCGTACCGGTCGGACAAACGCCCCAAAAGCGGCGAGAAAAAGAACTGCATCCACGAATAGATAGAGAAAAGCAGGCCGATCTCGAACGGCGTCGCCATGAATGGTTCACGTTCGGCATAGAACGGCAGTATCGGTATGATCATTCCGAAACCGATAAGATCGATAAACACGATCACGAAGATCACGATCAGCGGCGCCGTAAAGAAACGGTCCTCCGATACGGCGGGTCCGATATTTTTTGGCGTTATTACCATCTCTTTAACAACACGCGCGAGTGTTCAATCCGAATATGTATAGTAAGATACTAGATAAGAAAACCTCATCCCAAACGGAGTTTGTAAAGCGAAATGTCAAAAATTCTCAACCGAACAGTCATTTCTCTGTTCGCTATCACAACGATCTTTTTTACGTATCAGGAAACTCCGGCTCTCCGCCAGTTCAAAGAACCGAAGCTGAAAGCTGTCCGATCAAGCCTTGCGGCGCCCGAGATCGCTTACACGGTCTCGATGACAAAACCCGCCACGCACTTGTTGGAAGTGGAAATGCGGCTAAAGTGGGTCGCGGCGCCGCCGAGTATCGAGCTTAAAATGCCCGTCTGGACGCCCGGAAGCTATCTGGTACGCGAATACGCCAGGCATTTACAGGATTTCTCGGCACGATCGGTTTCCGGCGGGGCCCTTTCATGGCGAAAGCTGAACAAGAACACCTGGACGGTGGAGGCAAAAGGGTCGAATGAGATCATTGTCAGCTATCGTGTCTATTCGAACGAGCTTACCGTGCGTACAAACGAGCTGAACGACGAGCATGCTTTCTGGAACAATGCCGCTTTGCTTATGTTTCCAAAGGACCAGTTGAACGCAGCGTCAACCGTTGCCGTTAAGCCGTACGGAAATTGGAAGGTCGCGACGGGGCTGCCAAAGGCTGCCGGACAAACCAATGTTTTCCGAGCCGAGAACTATGACGTTCTTTACGATTCCCCGTTTGAAGTGAGTGATTTTAATGAGACCACGTTCAACATTCGGGGAAAGCCGCACCGCATCGTGGTCACGGGCGAAGGGAATTATGACCTGAAGCAGTTGGCCAGAGACATCCCAAAGATCGCTGAAGAAGGTTATAAGATCTTCGGTGATTTTCCTTTTGACGACTATACGTTTATCGTCAACCTTCGCGGCGGCGGCGGGCTTGAGCACTTGAACTCGACAGCCTTGCAGTGGAACCGGTTCGGCTTCAAACCGCAAGGACGATACAATGCTTTTCTCAACCTTGTCGCGCACGAATATTTCCACCTCTGGAACGTAAAGCGAATTCGCCCGGACGCTTTGGGGCCATTTGATTACGAGAACGAGAACTATACGAAGCTGCTATGGGTTGCCGAGGGAATGACATCGTATTACGAAAGCCTTATGCTGCGAAGGGCCGGGTTTATCTCGGATAAGCAGTTCCTGGACGGTAAGGCTTCGATGATCGATCAGCTTCATGCTCGTCCCGGCCGCTTTGAAACAAGCCTGGAAGAAGCCAGCATGGATGCATGGATCAAGTATTACCGTCAGGATGAGAACTCGGTCAACAATCAGATCTCATACTATGATAAAGGCGAGATCGTTAGCATGATGCTGGATATAACGATCCGTACGGCTTCCGGCGGGGCCAAGTCAACGGACGATGTTCTGCGGTATCTTTACGACGAGAATTTTAAGAAAGGCAAGGGCTACACGCCCGAAGATTTTCAGCGAGCATCCGAAATGATGGCCGGCAAAAGCCTTGATGACTTCTTCTCCAAATACGTCCGGGGCACGGCCGAGATCGATTACGATTCGATCATGAAAGGCATCGGCATTAAGACCAATATCACCCAGCCGAACAAGGGCCGGGCCTACATCGGGGCAGATCTGGCCGAGGACGGCGGGAGATTAACCATACGTACTGTTCCCGCGGACACGCCGGCGTACGAGCAGGGCTTGAATACCGGCGATCAGATAGTTGCCATTGACGGGTATCGGGCCAGCCAGTCTTTCGTGCAGTCGTATCTTGGCGAAAAGAAGCCGAACGATACGGTAAAACTGACCATCTTCCGGTTCGACAGGCTTCGCGAGACGACATTTACGCTTGGAGCCAATTTGCGCAAGGATTACAGTTTTTCGCCCATCGCAAATCCGTCGGCAATGCAGAAACGGCTTTACCAGGCTTATCTAAACGAGGAACTTTAGAGCTTGGGTAACCCAAGCCGTTCGATCGAATAATGTTTCACAGAATCCCTTTAAGCTTGATCCTGGTCCTGGTACCAGCCTTTCTTTTCTCGGGCTGTACGCGACCGCCTGATGAGCCGGCAAGCCCGGTCATCACGAGCCTCAAGGACGTCCCGGCGGTTCGCCTCAACTATCGTTACGAGCCCGATGTTCCCGCACCGGATGACACGAGCCGGACGGTCAGCGATGAACGAAACGCAGCCGTACAAAACGATTTTGATCAAAATCGCCCGCACGAATTGCTGGACAAAACCGTCATTTCGCCGGACGGCAAACGCATTCTTGCCGTTTATCATATGCCGGTCGATATTCAATCGGAATTTCGGCTTGATATGTATTCCGCTGAAGGCGGACTTTTGAAAAAGATCACGCCGGATGCAATGGCGGTCCATTTTCCGGATACGATAGTATGGTCGCCCGATTCATCGACGGTTGCATTCGTAGCAATGACGCGCGGGTTTTCGCCCGTCGGCCCGACTCCGACGCCACCCGATGGGGACGACGGGGTTTTGAAACAAGCCCCCACTCCACCGGCCGACGTTGAGGTGGACGCAAATTCAAACACGGCCGATACGGGCGACCCCGAAGCAAACGCGAACGCCGACTTGCCGCCGGCCGCCGCAACGCCGGTGCCCCCCATGAATGTACTCACCTTCCGCACCGAGCAGATCTATACCTGCAACGCGGAGGGTGATGCGATAAAACCCCTTACGCAGAATGAAGGGTTGATCTATTTTTATTATGTCTGGTCGCCTGACAGCTCGATGCTGGGCGCTCTCGCCGCGACCGGCCGTGAGTGGCAGTATCTTGAATTTCAGGCGAACCAGAATAAGGAGCAGTACGTTCCTATCGGCAGGCCGCGGGTCATCGAAAGATCGGGCCGCGAACGGCGGCTCGACGATGGGTTGACGGCGGTTCATCCGGTCTGGTCGCCGGATTCATCCAAGATCGCCTGCGCTTTTGACAAACAGGTCCGGATCTACGACGCAGGCGGCGACTCTCCGACCCAAGCCGCAATACCGCTGCGGAACAATCTGCTTTTGTCTTCGCAGGCTTATGACCAGGAACAGCAGACAAGCCTGAGCGTTCAGAACTCGAATTCGGATACCAACGTAAATGGAAATTCTAACGCCAACGCGAATACGAATTCCCCGCCGATCTCAAACTCGGCCCCGACAACCTTGCCGGATGAAAAAACGCTGGTGTCCTTTAACCCGATAATTGCCTTAAGCTGGCCAACCGAAGACCAGCTATATTTTGAGACCGCGTACGTTAAACGCATGAGGAACGACGCTGACAGCGTTATGAGCTTTCCGCGGTGGCACCGCTTATTCCTCACACCGCAGCCGTCAATATTAAAATAAATTTATGCAATACCAGTCAGTTTCCGAAATCTACGACGCTAACGACAACATACGAGGCAAGCTGAGTGAACTGCTTGCGTCACTTAGCGACCATCAAACAAGCGCCTTGCCCGAAGGCGAAAAGTGGACGATCGCCAAAATAGCCGAGCACGTCGCGTTGGTGTCGGGCGGCATCCAGCGGATCTGCGCAAATCTGCTCTCAAAAGCCGAGGCGGCGGGATCCGTTTCCGACGGAACGATCGACCTTTCAACCCTTACTTCAGGGTATTCGGGCGCCGCCGAGCTCAAACTTGAAGCCCCGGAAATGGTCCAGCCAACAGGCGGAAGATCTATCGCCGAATCGTTGAAAGCGCTCGATAACGCCGGCACCGCCTTCGATCAGATCAAGCCGTCGTTCGAGAAGTACGACGGCAACCCACACAAATTTCCCCATCCATATTTTGGCGATCTTTCCGCCCTGGAATGGCTCGTTTTATCCGGCGGCCACGAAGCGCGGCATATGCGGCAGATCCTAAAGATGCTGGAAAAGATCGGCTGAAGTGAACCGCGGGCACGTATCGAATCCGCACTGGGAATATGTTAGTCTTACGGTTCGCGACCTATAAGTAAGATTGAACGATATTACCCGTTTCTGTTATGGATAAGTTTTTGATCAAAGGCGGAAAAGCCCTCAAAGGAAAGGTAGAGATCAGCGGGGCCAAGAACTCTGCCCTTCCGTGTCTTGCCGCCACGCTGCTTACACCGGAAACGGTGACCCTTCATAATGTTCCATATGTAAAGGACCTGATAACACAACGGCGGCTTCTCGAGGACCTTGGTGCGACCGTCTTAACGCCCGAGCTGAGAACGCACAAGATAACCGCCAAAAACATCGAAACCTTTGAAGCCCCGTATGAGCTTGTAAAAACAATGCGGGCCAGCGTTTTGGCTCTCGGGCCGCTCCTTGCGCGGTTCGGACAGGCCCGTGTGAGCCTTCCCGGCGGCTGCGCTATCGGCACAAGGCCGATCGACCTGCATTTAAGAGCATTCGAGAAATTGGGCGCGGTCGTCGAACTCGAATCGGGCGATGTTGTTGCCCGCGCTCCGAAAGGACGGCTCGTTGGTACCGATATCGAGTTCGACAAGGTTACCGTGACCGGCACGGAAAACGTGATGATGGCCGCCTCGCTTGCGTCGGGCAGGACCGTTGTCAAAAATGCCGCCTGCGAGCCCGAGATCGAAGATCTGGCTGAATTAATGAATCGCATGGGGGCACGTATAAAAGGGGCCGGAACCGAAACTCTTGAGATCGAGGGCGTCGAGGGACTTGGCGGCGCCGAGCACACGATAATTCCCGACCGCATCGAAACAGGCACGTTCATTGTCGCCGCGGCGATCACGGGCGGTGAGATCGAGATTGCCCGCTGTAATCCGGAGCACCTGCGGGCGGTGATCGAGAAACTCACCGAGGCGGGCGTCGATATCGCTGAGCTTAACCCGAGCACTCTGGCCGTAAGGCGCTCCTCCGGCGGCCTCAAAGCCAGCGACGTGACGACCGAGCCGCACCCTCTTTTCCCGACGGATATGCAGGCTCAGTACATGGCGCTTATGACCCAGGCCGAGGGTGATTCAATGATAACGGAGACCATTTTCGAGAACCGCTTTATGCATGCATCCGAGCTTGTCCGAATGGGAGCAAATATTGCAATTTCGGGTAACGAGGCAGTTGTTCACGGCAAGACGACATTGACCGGAGCAAGGATACTGGCATCCGACCTGCGGGCTTCTGCATCTCTTGTCCTAGCTGCCTTGTGTGCGTCTGGCGAAACGCTGATCGACCGCGTCTATCATATAGACCGCGGATACGAAACGATCGTCAGAAAACTTAGCTCTCTTGGGGCCAGCATTGAACGGATAACCGACAGCACCGCCGCGAAAGCCTAGGGGAAGCTGTTGCCTTAAGTTCAAAATGGCGGGAAGGCCTATGAGTCAACAGGATTGTATTTTTTGCAAGATCATCGGTGGAGAAATACCATCGGCTCTTACCTACGAAGACGAGAAATGTATCGCCTTCAATGATATTACGCCGCAGGCCCCGGCACATATGCTGCTGGTTCCGCGGGAGCATTTCGATTCGCTGGATAAGGCCCGGCCGGACCACAAGGAAACCCTCGGTCATATGCTCCTTACGGCGGCTGAAATTGCGCGGGAATACGGATTTGCGGAGGACGGATACCGCGTCGTGATAAACACGAATTCCGACGGCGGCCAGACGGTTTTTCATCTTCACGTGCATTTACTTGCCGGCCGGCCATTTGTATTTCCGCCCGGTTGATCGCGGGAAGTTGAATTTTTGATATGAGAGGCGTTTTTTTAAGTTCGATATTCTTATTGATTTTTTTGGCTTTAACGGCCTGTTCGGGCGGCGATACGCCTCCGGATGGAAACGCCGTCCAGGTCGAAGGCGGCGACGGTGAGATAGTCCCGCGTGCCGAGATACCGTACGATTTTGTAACCGCCACGGATGCCCTTGCCGAAGGGAACCGCCTTTTTGACGCCGGCGAAACCACAAAGGCGATCGATGTCCTTCTGGAGGCCGTAAAGCTTGACCCGGATCTAGCGGAGGCTTACTTTAAGCTCGGCATAGCCTACGCGTTGGTCGAGGCTCAAGATAATTCAGTCGATCAATCGGTTGAAACCCCTACGCCCGGACCGAAATCGAAAAATCCGGCCGAGAAAAAGAAAAACTCGGAAAAGGCCTTTGAAAGCGCCGTTGCGGGGTATAAGAAAATACTCTCCAAGAACAAGGAAGACGACGTTGCTCATTTTTATCTCGGTTTGACCTACAATAAGCTAAATGAAGATGAGAATGCCGCTAACTCGTTGCGCGAGGCGGTAAAACTTAAGCCGGACAACACTGAATACCAGACCGGACTTGGCTCGATCCTGATCAAACTTGCCAAATATCAGGACGCCGTGTCGGCTCTCAAAAAGGCGATCGAGCTTGACCCGACCAATATCGACGCCGAAGACCTGCTCGAAAAAGCCGAGGCCGGCCGAAAGCGGGTAGAATTTGCTCCGCCGAAGAAGGAAGAAAAAAAGCCGGGCTCGCCCGATTCGGATTCCAACGTCGGCACCGATACGAATACGAATACAAGATCCCCCAACGCTCAGCCTGAAACGAATAGGTCCGTAAAGCCGCCCACGATGAAAACGAGCAAGACCGCGCCGCCGCCGGCTCCGGCGAGATCTCCTAGGTAGCCAATGTGTGCATCGTATTAACACACTGCGGCTCGGATGTGTGTCAACTTGACATTCCTTGACTCCCATTCCACAGTTACCTTCAGCGGCCTTTATGAAGATAGAACTCGACCCATCACCGGACCTAACGCTTGAACGAAAGGTCAGGATGCACGAAGTCCGAGAAGCGATCATTGATCGTCTTGCGCGCGACCTGCCTACAAAGATCGATCTCGAACGTTTTCTCAATGTGGTCGTTTCCGAGATCGGCCGAATGATCGGGGCCGACCGCTGTGATCTGCTTCAATTGAACGGCGGCAATGAGCTTCGGATCAGTCACGAGTGGCGGGCCGACACTTCCGTGCCCGAAAGCAAAGGCACGGTGATCCCGTTCGAGGCCGAAAAGCTGCTCGCCCGGTTCGATATTTCGGAACCTATCAAGATCGACGACATTGCCAAGCACAAGGATCCAACGCTGAAGTTTTTTGCAAAGGCGCTCGAAACCCGCTCGCTGCTGATCATCCCGATCAAGTTAAGCGGGAAAGTGATAGGCCTGCTCGGCCTGCACGATACGCACAAAGCCCGTAAGTGGAATGACGAGGATATATCCTTTCTTCAATCGACCGCCAGACAGCTTGCCATCGGGTACCAGTACACCAGCATTTTTGTCGCCCAGGAGAAGGAAGCCAAGCGGACCAATGCACTCCTTGAAATAGCAAACCGGCTGAACTCGCACTCGAATTTCAACGAGGTTTCCGAGGGCGTGCTTGAGAGGGCGATCACGCTTGTCGGGGCCGATTACAGTGCTCTTGGTGTACTGGACCAAGCGAGCAAACGAATCTCTCTTGTGTCGTTCAAATCGGCCGAGGGCGTTAAGCCAAAGCGGGTACTAAATCTCGTGGAAAGGCATGGAAAATCGTTGAAAGTGGATACATTTCCAGCGATAAATGATCTGATCCGTGGCGGTAAGACGGTCCGTTTGAATGATTCACAGCTTCCCTTTGCCATTCGATTGATATTTAACACGACGCTCGGTGGAAAATCCGCGCTTGTGGCACCTGTTCGCGTCGGCGGTCAGGTTTTTGGCCTGCTGGGTTTTGTTTGGGGAAAGGAAAGCGTTTTTGAGGATCACGACATCGCTCTTGTCGAGGGCATCGCCGACCAGATCGGGACCGCGCTCGAACGCGACCAGCTTTCGGCCGAGGTAATGCGCTTAAAGAGCGAGCTTCACCAGCGAAGCAGCGAGATCATCGGCCAGGCCCCATCGATCGCCCGGGCCATCGAGCTTGCGTTGAACGTCGCCGACACGAATACGACCGTTCTTGTTCAGGGTGAATCCGGTACCGGCAAGGAACTGCTGGCGAATTTGATCCATTTCAACTCGGGCCGCGAAGACAAGCCTTACATCAAGATAAACTGCGGAGCGATCCCTGAAACACTGCTTGAATCGGAGCTTTTCGGACATGAGAAAGGAGCTTTTACCGATGCCCGTTCCCAGCGGCAGGGCCGTTTTGAAGAGGCCGACGGCGGCACCTTGTTTTTGGATGAAATAGGGGAAATGTCGCCGCAGGCACAGGTGCGCCTGCTTCGGGTTTTGCAGGACGGCGAGTTTACCCGGATCGGCGGGAGCGATGTGATCAAATCGGATGTCCGCGTTATAGCCGCGACGAATGTCGATCTCGAACAGGCCATCGAGGCAGGAACGTTTCGCAAAGACCTTTATTACAGGCTCGCTGTTTTCCCGGTCACGCTGCCGCCTTTACGCGAACGTATCGAAGACATTCACCCGCTGGTCTTCCATTTCCTGGAACGGTACAAGGAAAAGACCGGCCGCAATGTCACCGGCATTTCAAAGGACGCGCTTCGTTCGCTGGTAAATTATGAGTGGCCCGGCAACGTTCGTGAGCTTGAGAATGCTATCGAACGCGCCATCATCATTGCATCGGGCCGCCAGATCGAACTCGACGACCTGCCCGAAGGCATCAGTAACATCGCCCTCGCCGCCAACGCTCAAGTCCGCCACGAACGCGCCAAGGCATCAAGCGAAGGCCGCTCCATCGGCCTCGAAATAGAACTCCCGGCCTCGATGGAAGAGGTCGAACGCCTTGTCATCGACGCCACTCTCGATTACACCGAAGGCGACAAATCGCGCGCATCAAGGTTATTGAATATAGGAAGGAAGACTCTTTATCGAAAACTCGAGCAGGCTGAAAACTAAACCGGGTGAATACCTCGAAGCCAGACGGGGGACGAACTGGACGGCAATTCCTATTGACCGTCATCTCGCCTCATCGTACAAGTTTATGTGCCAGTCCGCGGGAACCGGGTAAATCCGCTTTTTGACTCGAAGGCCTTTGTCAGAAAATCATTCCGCCCGCCGCCGACTATCCAGGTTTCTATCCCCTCTTTTTGACACAGCATTGCGGCTTCGAGTTTTGAGTTCATTCCGCCGGTGCCGAATTCGGATTCGCGTTCTTCTACCAGGAGGCGGGCTTCTTCGATATTTCGGACTTCAGGGATGAGGACGGCATCGTCGTGGAGGTGCGGGTTTTTGTCGTAGAGGCCGTCGATATCGCTTACGAGGACAAGCAAGTCGGCTTGAATAAGGGCGGCCACGTGAGCGGAAAGCTTGTCATTGTCGCCGACGATTATTTCTTCGACGGCGGTAGTGTCGTTTTCGTTGATGATCGGCAGGTAGTTGTATTTTATCAATTCGGTAATGGTATTGAGCGTGTTTCGGCGCGATGTGTCGTTCTCAAAATCGTGGTTGGTCATCAGGCACTGGGCCGTCTGAATGCCGAAATCGCTGAAAACCTCATTGTAGGTCCGCATCAAAAGCGGCTGACCGATCGCCGCCATCGCCTGCTTGGAGGCGACGGGCCTTCCCGGATCCTTGATAGTGATATATTGTTTGGCCGCGGCAATAGCGCCTGATGACACGAGTACGATGTCGTATTCCGCACGCAAGGCAAGAATCTGGCGGCCGATGTCCTCGATCTTTCCGCGCGAGATCAAATTCGTCGCGTTGGTAAGGGTCGATGTGCCGATTTTTAGGACAAGTTTCTTTTTCATCGTTGAATTCAGCCGGATCCATGGCCCGAGACGAGGAACAGGGGGAAGTAAACCGAGACAAAGGAGAACGGACTAACCGACTTTCCATCTCTCGTCTCCGGTCTCCAGTCTCCAGTCTTTGTTTCCCGTCGCCAGCCTGTCTGATCAGCTCCTTACGTGTCCGTCGCCGTAAACGAACCATTTATTCGTCAACAAATGCTCGGTGCCGAGCGGACCGCGGAAATGAAGCTTCTGTGTCGAGATCGCTATTTCCGCCCCAAGGCCGAACTCGCCGCCATCGGTAAACCGCGTCGAGGCGTTGTGATACACAGCCGCACAGTCCACCCGGCTCAAAAATTTTTCGGCCGCCCCCGCATTTGCCGTCACTATCGCCGCCGAATGGCCGCCGGAGTATTTGTTGATTCGGCCGATAGCGTCGTCTATGTCTTCCGCCGCACCGATAACGATCTTTGCCGACAAAAACTCTTCATACCAGACCGCTTCGTCATCGACCGGGCGGATCGCGGCATCGGCCGCACAAGCCGCCTCGTCGCCAAACACCTCAACTCCGATATCGCGAAGATCGCCTGCGAGTTTTCTGATGCGTCCTTCAAGATCAGGAAGATTCCGGTGCACCAAG
>JBGTJP010000002.1:0-7197 GCA_041745075.1 Pyrinomonadaceae bacterium
GACACGGCCAATCAGCCGGAAATGCCGAGGGGCGTTTTGGCGGGCACGGGCCGACGCCGCTTTCTGACCTGGGACGGCATCAGGCCCACGTGACGGCCGAGGCCCTTGCAAAAGAAGGCGTTACCGCAATATTCTCAAGCGACCTTGACCGCGCGGTCCAAACCGCCGAACCGCTCGCAAAGCTGCTCGATATCCCCGTGCTCACGACCAAAGCGTTCCGCGAACGCCACGTGGGCATTCTCGAAGGACTGACCTTCGACGAATCAAAAGCAAAGCATCCTAAGGATTATTATGCGCTCGTCAACCGAAATGTGCATCACGTGATAACGGAGGGCGAAAGTTACCGTCACCTTCTTCGCAGGGCCACGAACGAACTTTGGGAGATATTGCGAAATCATCCCGGCCGGCGGATCGCCATCTTTTCGCACACCGGTGCCATCTGCTTCCTGACGCTTCATTTAATGGGAGCCATCCACCGCTCGACAAAACAAACTCCATGGCTCGTGACCTCAAACTGCGGTATCAACCGTTTCGAGATCCGTGGCCGAAACAACATCCGCGTCCTCGCCCTAAACGATACCCGCCACCTCATTGAACCCACCGGCAACGACGCCTTCGCCGCCCGATAGCCAATGCGTCAATCTTGACTTCGCAACAGGTTTGGGTTAACAATCCAAACCATCTGGTTAACAGTAAGTCCTATTTTTTTGCGCTTGGAGGCAAAACTATGAAGCGTACGTTTCTGTTCTTGATCACGTGTGGCATGATCGGTTTTTTTTCAAATTGTCTAATCGGCCAAGTTGATGCTGTTAGTGCGGAGACCGGGTTACCGATTCCGATCGGGCAGCCGGTGATTTACGGCCAAGTTATTCTAGAGGGTCTCGCACGGACCGAGACCAAACCTTTGGTTTTTGTTTCCCTTTTAGCCGGCGGCTCGCAAATCGAAAGACGGAAGACAGATGATCGTGGCTACTTTTTTTTCCTACAAACGCCGAGCATTGGGCAAACGCTCGTATTTGAAGTTGATGGCAGCGAGATCACGCGGGCCTATTTGAATACTGGTCTCAGCAGCCGATTCCGCCAAGACGTAACAATTGACATGCGGACACTTAGAAAAGCGAGCGAGACAAGAACCGGTGTAGCGGATGCAAATGACGCGTATAGACGCACTGCGGAGGGTGAAAGGTTATTCGACACGGCTATGTCCGCTCTTCGCAAAAATGAAGCCGAATCGGCCCTCAAGTTGTTCGCCGCTATCGTGGCGAAGGACCCGAAAGACCATCTTGCCTGGACAATGCTGGGAACGATCTATTTTACGCGGAAGCAGTACGCCGAGGCTGTCCCGGCTTTCGAGAAAGCGTTGGAGTTAAGGCCTGATTTTCCTTTAGCTCTCATTAATTTTGGGAAGATGGAAAAGGATCGAAACAGGCCGGAAGAAGGGATTGAAATTCTCTTGCGGGCGGTAAAAGCACAACCAAATTCCGCAGACGCAAATCACGCTTTAGGCGAGGCATACTTGAGTATTAAGAAAGGTTCGCTCGCGGTCGGTTTTTTGAACAAGGCAATTGAACTCGCGCCGAAAGAAAAGGCGGAGGTCCATCTCCGGCTTGCAGCACTTTACAATGGAGCCGGGCAAAAGCAGCGGGCTGCCGCCGAATACAAAGCATTCCTCGAAAAGGTGCCTGATCACCCTGATCGGAAAAAACTCGAGCAATATATCAACGACAATTTGCAGCATTGAGCGACATTTTTCGCCAACTGCCCAGCCAAAAAAAAGGCCGGAGCTAAACGCTCCGGCCGCAAATGGTTTTGACCGAATGGATCGATCAGAAAGAATAGCGCAAACCAAACTGCATGCGTCTCGGATTGCCCAAAATGCTCGTAAAAATATTACCGAACGTGCTCGGAGCCGACGAGCGTGTGGAAGGATCAACAGGTAATCCAAATGTCGTACGCGTGAAATTGTCGGCATCGAAATGCTGGTAGTTGAAAGCATTTATCACCTCCCACCTGAGGTTAAGACGATGATTTTCTGCCCAGGGCATTCCGAACGATTTCGACAGCCCGAGATCCAGAGTCGAGTAATGAGAACCACGGAAGATGTTTCTCTCACCCGTCTCGCCCGGTCGAGCGTTGCGGAAGGACTGAAACGCCTCGAAGGGGTTGGCGAAGAGATTTTGGGTATTTCGATCGATAGTCGTTGCCACCGCCCGGGTGCGGGTCGAGTTTGATTGAACGTTCCAATTTGTTGCCCAGATCGCCCCATCAAATGGTGCTGAGAGCGGCTGGCCGGTATTGAACCGGTAGATACCCGCCAATTGCCATCCGCCCAGGAAAGCGTCAGCCACGCGGTTAAGGTCGCTAAAAAACGCTTTTCCGCGTCCAACGGGAAGTTGGAAAATGAAGTTTGCGTTGACCAAATGTCGAACGTCAAAATCCGAGTAAGCGTAGTTATCATCTGGTCGCAGAGCGTTCAATACAAACTGCGATCCATACGAACCGCCGGTCTGCAAACCGGAAGCGTTGTCAAAAGATTTTGCGTAAGTATAGTTGATATCGTACGACAAAGTTTCACCAAGCCGCTGTCGCAAAGAAATCGCGAGACCATTGTAGTCCGACTTGGCAAATGAGCCATAGGACGAAAACGCCGCGTATTGCGGATGGTAAAACAAGTTGGGCACGACGCCGAGATCGTCGATAAGCAGCTGCACGAATGTATAATCCGCAATATTGAAACCGCCCAAAGAGGCTCCTGTAGGGCTATTATTAACGCGGGACCGAGCCAAAAGCCGATAGACTTCCTGCGTTGAATTTACGGTGCCCCCTCCGAATGTTCCCGCAATGCCGGGAAACAGATTTTCAAAATAAGCGATCGGTTGGACTGCCGAAACGGGCGTATTTGCATTTCGGAGATCAACCAGCAAACCAGCCGCCGTGTACCAATCCATTCCGGTTCGAGGGTCAACTATATTATTGAGGGCGTTTACATCACGTGTCGCCAGAAGGTTCCTCGCCTTGCGGCCGATATATGACGCCTCGATGTACATCCCCTTCGGCAGCTGGCGCCCGTAGGTAGCGTTCCATGTATAATGCGTTGGCGTTGTTATCGTACCGTCCAGGGAAACCTCGATCCGCTGGGGGCATTCCTCAATACCAGCCAAACAGTCCGCAGTGACGTCCTCGGCGAATCGCTGCGTCGGAGCCGGAACACCCGGAAAACTACGAATGTTGTTCTGATCGAAGCCGGTAAAAAGCGGTGCCAGATTATTGGTGACGTTGTACGTATTTGCTGAGATCGTTGACGATGACGTAAATCCAATAGACGAAAGGCCATCAAAACTTACGGCAAGTTGTCCGCCGAAATGGTCGTTCGTGATCGCAAAGCCGCCGCGAATTACCGAGGTACCCTTTGCACCAAGGAGCTTTCTTAAGAATCCACCCTCGAAATCCGGTGACCAGGCCGCGGCAATGCGTGGCTGGAAATTATTCCAGTCGGAGCTGTAAAAACCCTGACCATTATTTGCCGGGCCCGCCCTCTCAAACTGGATCAACTCGTTAAAAGGATTGCCGGTCGCCGCGCCATTTTGGCGTTGTATGAAGAAATCGCCCAGTCGCTTCCTAGGAACGACCTGAAAGCCATTTTGTTCATAAACGGGCCGGCTATAGCCGTAGCGAAGCCCAAGTGTCAACGTCAGATTGCGGAACGGTTTCCATGCATCCTGAATATAAGCATCATATTCCTCGGTTGCGAAATTACGATTTGTTGGGGTGCCGGGTTCTACGACATTTCCGTCAACATCAAACGTAAAATTGCCGCTGTACTGCGAGAATCGGCCGATCAATGCTGTCGCCGCCGCCTGCACGCTATTGATGTCACCGGCGTTGATAATGTAGCCGGCGTTAAAAAATGCATCTGAAACGACGGCCCCCGATTGATCATAGAACGATGGGTTGGTGACCGCGTCATCAAATGCATTTCCAAAATCAAGTCGCTGGTTTCTGATCGTCCTGACGTTGCCGCCAATCTGAATCGTGTGTTTTCCCTTTATCCATGTAAAATCGTCGGTAATGTTGTAAGTCGGGGTAACACGGCTCAATGTTCGTGAGAAGAACAGAGGGCTGAAAACGAACCGAAACGTTAGGCTGGGATCACTGGAATCGCCTTGAGTGCTGAACGATTGACGCGTCAAGCCAATTCTAAAATTATTTACGCGATTCGCACCGATCGCCCAATCATGGCCAAGAACAAACCCGTAAGGATGATCCCAAAGTGCGGTATGCGGGGTATCCGGGAAGTTCGACGTTCCGGCAGAAATGTCATTTTGAAGATTTGCCCTAAAAAAGAGGGACTGAGTATTGTTGAGCTTGAAATCAAGTCTAGCAATATGAGTGTTTTCCTCGGTTGTCGTCGGTGAATTAAATCGAAATCCGCCAGTATTAACGCCATCGCCGACCTGGGTATTGTTGGACGGGTATCGGGTTGTGGCTCCCGACAATGCGGCAACCGCAGCCGGGTTTATTCCCGCCATGCTAAAAATGGAATTTAGCTGCGCCGTATTAACAGTTACCAGACGATTCGTTCCAGCCGGGTCTCCAGGAGCCGAACCGTTATACCGCAGCTGGCCTTGTCCAACATGGGCTAGAGGCACCACCCGGTTTACCGGAAATCCCTGCTGCTCACGCTGTCCCTCATATGTATAGAAGAAGAATAAACGATCTTTAATGATCGGCCCGCCAATCGAACCGCCGAATACGTCGCGAGCAAGGCTCGGACGGGGTGCGCGCTGGTCGCCTATGGCTGAAGTGCCAGCTAATACGGCTGAGTCCCCAGCCTCATAGTTTCCGGCGGCATTATTGAAGAAATCGTTGGCTGAAAATTGAGTCGGGCGATAGAAATAGAAGAATGAACCCCTAAAGCTATTCGTACCGCTCTTTGTGATCAAAGATATCTGGGCACCCGACGATCGGCCTTGGTTGGCATTCGAATTTGTTGTGGTGATACGAAATTCTTCAACGGATTCAGCTGTAGCACGAAGTACTGTATCTTGACTCGTTTGAAACTGACCCGTGCGGCCTCCGTTCTGTTGGTCATTAATATCCACACCATCAAGGAGCACGTTTGCCTGGTCACTTCTGCCGCCCGCAACGTAACCGTCACGAGTGACCCCAGGTTGCAAACTCAAAAGATCGGCGACACGACGAAGATCGGTAGGTAGTTGCGTGATCTGCTGCGGAACAAAATTATTACCTAGGCTTGCATCCTGATTATTGACTACGGATTCGATCGTTCCGGTTGACACATCGACTACCGCCGAGACGTCGCCCGCCTGAAGGACGGGATCAAACCTAATTGGGTTGTCAATAGCAAGCTTGAGTTCGGAATTGACTAGTTTCTTAAAGCCAGAGGCAGTAACTTCCAACCGGTAGGTTGCCGGGCGGACACCCAAAAAACTGAATCCCCCGTCGGCACTTGATGTGTCCGTACGGTTAAAACCGGTCGCCGAGTCGGAGAGCGTAACGGTCGCGCCCGGTACGATCGCACCGTTCGCGTCGCGGACTATTCCGCTGACTCCCGACGTTCCTGACTGTGCGAGTCCGGAAATGGCAAAAACGAATAAAATGGCAAACGCGCAAACGGCTTTCACCCTACAATCGTGAGTTCTCATGGCTCCTCCTAAATTTTAAACAATAACTGAAATGAAGTGGTTCTGATATTGTGAACGCACGTTCCGTTCCAAACATTCAAACCGGTATAATATCTAGGGATATACGCACGGTCATGACAGGAAACGCGTTCGCAAAGGTTACTGCATCATACCATTTTTTGGACAAAATTCAAATTTTTGGGCGAGCGTTCGTGCCTAACTAGACGGCTTTTGCATCGCTCATAGCGACTAAGGCGCATTTCACCGCGGTGGCAGCGGTGCCGGTGGCGGTGGCTATGGTTGGGGAAATGGGATTGGCGAGATCGCCGATGGCGTAGATATGGGAGAGGCTTGTTCGGCCGAGGTTGTCGACGATCACATAGCCGTTGGCGTCGAGATCTACGGCCTTTCGAAGCAGTTCGCTGTTTGGTTCGAAGCCTATGCGGAGCAGGACTGCATCGACGGGCAATTCGGTGATCATTCCCGATCTGTCGCGAAGTTGAATGGAAGAAACAGAGTTTTTGCCGGTAATGGCCGTCACAGTCGAATCTAAGACAAATTCTATCTTTGCGTCGGCCAAGGCTTCGCGGATGAACGAATCGCGGGCGGTAAGAGTTTGACGACGATGGATAACGTAAACCTTTTCTGCATAATCACTTAGGATCATGGAATTTTCAAGGGCCGCATCGCCGCCGCCGACAATTGCGACGATCTTTCCGCGTACAGTTTTCCTTTCGCGCCAACCTGAGCCGATAATTCCCTTGCCGGCAAACTGCTCTTCGCCCGGAATATTCAGTTTTCGGCGGCGGACGCCGGTCGCGAAAATGAAAAAGGCGGCCGTGTATCGGCGGTCATTGTTGTCAACGACGGCGTGGTCGGGGCCGTCAAATTCAACTATCTCAGTCGCGAGAATGGGGTGCGAACCCAAACCTTCCGCACCAGCTAAAAACCGGTCACGCAGGTCTTTGCCATCGGGCGAAACGACTCCGGGATAGTTGTTTATCGGGTTGAAAATGCTTAAAAGCTGGCCTCCCGCCTCGGCCTCTCTTTCGATCACGGCGGCACGCAGCCCAATGTCGGCACACCAAATGCCTGCGGACAAACCAGCCGGACCCGCACCGACGATCAGCACGTCAAAATCGAAGTTTTTCCCGTCACTTTCACCCATTTGAGCTGCCTAAAAATGCAAGTTTTTGTCATCGGCAAATGCCATTTTTTGTCACAAATACGGTGAAAATGAACACTTTCCGTCGGTCCGTTTCAAGCCATTTTAAACATTCTAACCCAATAAACACCAATAAATTAGCCCATTTCCGGCAATCGCGGAAAATTCAAAGGTTTGGCATCCATTTTGCTATTTATTTGTACCAAGCGCCAGCGCCGTCCAACCCGGCGCACATTTCCGCTTAAGCCTCTTGAACCACAATCCGATTCAAACGATCAAATCTATGAGATTAGAACTCGAACAGAACCACCCGTCCATGACGTTCGCTGAAAACGCGGTTGTCGAAACTTCCACGGAAAGCCTTGCGGAACAGGCCGCCGAACATCT
>JBGTJP010000003.1:0-33844 GCA_041745075.1 Pyrinomonadaceae bacterium
CCGCCGGTTTTTGCTTCGACGCGTCGGCGCATAAGCAGCACAAAACCCGCGGTGCCGACGGTGCTTATCATACCGCCCCGCGAACCCGTCATAATTACAGCTATCAGCATCAGCAGCCCGGCAATGATCAAAAGCGGTTTGCGGTCCCGGCCGACTACGTTACCGAACAAAAGGGCAAGTGTCATTCCACCGGTCATCTCCATCAAGGCCGCGAAATGATGCTGATTGACGAACGGCCCAAACGGGATCGCCTGCGGTGTTGCCCGCATTCCGTAAATGGCATCCGGGCTGGCCAGCCGCTGCAGGATCCCGGCAAATGCCATTATTGCCCCGAAAACAACCACCGCCAGGGCTATTCGCTTAAGCAGCTTTTTGTCAGATATGAACGTCAGAGCCGCGACAAAAAATATGAACAAAAAACCTAGCCGAATGGTAAAAATACGGGTGGAGAAAGGGTCAAGCGACAAACTTTCGGATGCCGGAATGGCAAGAAGCCCGGGGTCGATCGAGGGTCCGCCAAGTGGAAGCAGTTGAACGCAGCCAAGGGCGACCAGTCCCAGAAGCGGCAGGCTTAACCAGGAATTGCTGTATGCCAGTTCGCTCTTTTTCAAACCTTCGCCAAGCCACAGCCCGGCGATGCCGATGGTCATCAGCGCGATCGGGATCAAGGCCCACGCATCGACTGCCCCGTAGGCAACGGTGCCGAGCATCGGCATTCCTACGATCAGCAATATCAAAGCCTTTCCGAATTTCGTCCTTTCGGTTGGCAATGCCCCGCTCATAACTCGTGAAGCCCTGTGTTTTCGTCGTTTGATCATCAGTTCAAAGCTTCGTCAGGCTAAAATCGTCGAACCAGATATTACCTGAGAACGAGCAAGCGCCACCGGCACAGGCTTCAGCAGTGATCCTTACCTCGACACCCTCAGATTGTGACGGTACTGCAAAACTCATCCGGTTCTCTGCCCATTCGTTCTGGATTGAAAGTGGCGACGAAGCGATCACGTCCCCGTCGCCCGGCGTCACAATTTCGACAAAAAATTTTGACCTGGTTTCCAGTTCGGACCGATAGAAGAACTTTAGTTCATAATTCGCGCCAGGTTCGGCCGCGATCTTTTGAGAGACTCGTCGAAATGTCTTTGAATCACGTCCGAAGTTTATCAAAAGGCTGTAATTGCCGCTCTTCTTCTGGCTTCCGTTCAGCCCGATACTTGGCTGCGGCCCCGGGTCGATCATCCAGGCGAACGTGTTTTCCTCGCGTGATGTCAGGGCGGACTCGAACGTGCCATTCGTCACCGAACCGACAGCAGGGCCGCCGCCGTCGAACAGTCCGGCCTCGTGTCCGACGGCCACCGCGCGGCTATAAAGGCCGGCGTCAATGAACTTCATGTAAAGTGAGGTTCCGGACTCTTTCAGACCGTTTCTTTTTTCGTCCGCGGGCACTCGCGCCCAAAAATCGGAAGCCTCGCTGAATCGCTTGTCGGAGGCAAGAAGCACGGCAAGCGCGGCGTTTATTCTTGACGAATCGCCCACGTTCTCACGTATTCTTTCCAGATCCCCGGCAAATACCTGCCAGGCCGTCGCCGCCGCGGGGGCCGCGAACGAGCTGTCTGTAGCGGCTGACGAACGAATCAACTCAAACGCTTCACGATCGCGGCCCTGGCGAAGCAGATTGTTTCCAAGCGCCCACTGAACCCGGGCATAGTTTGGAGCAAGTTCGTGAGCTTTTCTCAAAGCCGCCTCCGCGCCCTTAGGGTCGCCGCTTTGTTCGCGGGCACGCCCGAGGGCAAGCCAGTAAACATAATTTTGCGGAGAAAGCGCGACCGCCGCCTCCAATTCGTCGAGGGCCCTGGCCCGATCCTCAGGTACGAAGGTCTTCTCCAACAATGATGCGAGCTTTAAACGGGCGTGCGGATCGTTCGGCGCAAAACTTGCTCCAAGTGCGGCAACCTCCGGCACATCGGCATTTATCGCCGTCGCGTGGCCAAAGGCCCATTTTGAAACAACAAGAGCAAAGAGTACGGCCAGAACGTAGGCGGCAGCGAGGACAGCTTTAATGTGGCCGCTTTTCAGAGATAGTTTCCTATTTTGCACGTGAGCTATGTTTGGGTCCGCCCTACTCAAAGTCAAGCGGTTCGATCTTTAACTCTGCCCTTTTCAGGGCGATATGGGATTCGCTGCAAAAAGCCCTAAGCGACTTGATCGTGTCGGCTGATATTTTACCGGACGATAGGAGGATCTCCTGGACCTCTTTTCGTTCGCATAGATCGGTAAGCGTGCCGTTCGAATCGTAAACCTTCAGGCCGTTTATTACCTTATCTTTTTTCAAGGGATCGTCATCGAGGAAGCCGACCGGACGATAGTTCCACTTTGGATTATTCCGCAACTCGCGAAGTACCAATTCGCCGCCGTCCCCCGCACCGTAGATCAACACCCGCCTGCCGTCGTTTATATGCGCGATGGGAAGAAGCTCCCGGATAAGGCGAAAGGCGAGCCTGCTGCCGACAACGGCGAGGAGCAAAATAAGTCCGTCAACAATAAATACCGCCCGCGAAAAATTCTGAAAGCGATACAGTAAAAGTATGGCGACAATGATAAAGATCGATCCCGACGCGACGCCCTTCAAAAAGGTAATAAAGTCATTGATGCCAGTATAACGCCACAATCCACGGTATACGCCGGCCGCAAGGAACGCGAAGAGCTTGAGGACGATCACCAGGGGCAGAGTGTTGATAAAAAGGCCCCAGTTGCTGCTGGATTCAAACGGGCCCAGCACCAAAAGATAAGCCGCGTAATAGGACAAAGTGATAAGGAAAGCATCGAGGAACACTTCAAAAATACGCCGCTTGTACGATACATTTACGATGAACGCAAAGACAGCGTTATTTTGAGTAGCCAGTTCTTCGTCTCGTTCTTCGTAAACCTTCACCTTTGAAAGGTACACGCCGATTATCGCAAGAACGATCGTAAAGGCTACGATCAACGCCAGACTCTGGGTGGTTTCGAGCGTCCCAACGATCAAAGACAAAGCACCCGCGGTCGCGGCGAACCCATAGATCATAAGAACCGCAGACCTTTCCGATAGGCCGAGTGCAACAAGCCTATGCGAGGTATGATCGCGCCCGCCCTGCGATGCCTTGCGGCCCCATAGCTTTCTAAGCACCGTCACGAAAGTCGTGTCGAAGATGGGCACGAACAAGATCAATACGGGTACCGCCAGGATCGAAAAAATACTCCGTGAGCGCCCGCCCGCTTGTCCCAAAAGTACTGAGCTCGCCAGCAAAAAACCAACGAACATCGATCCCGAATCACCCATAAAAATCGACGCGGGATTGAAATTGAACACAAGAAAGCCGACGAGAGCGCCGATAAATACGGCTACGAACAACACTTCGGGTGTTTGCGCGTTCGAATAGAAGCCGATCCCAAGCGACAATGCTCCTATTGCCGCTATGCCGGCGGCAAGCCCGTCCATGTTATCGAGCAGGTTTATCGCATTAGTAATGCCTACAAGCCAGAACACCGTTATCCAGATGTCGATCAGCTCATATCCGGTCAGCGGCAGTTGGAGGTCAAAACCCACCACGAACGCCGCCCCGATAAGCTGGCCGACGAGTTTCTGATACGGCTTGATGTTCAGAATGTCATCGAGAAGACCTACGAGAAACAGAAAGGATGAAGCTCCCAGGATTATCAAAGATTCCGTCGTGTGCGGAACAAAAACGCCATAAATAATAAGCGTGGCCGCAAAAATTGCCACTCCACCATGCATCGCGGTCGGCCTCTTGTGCCAGCGGTCGCTTTTTGGTTTGGCGACGAACCCGTATTTCCGCGCAAACCCGCGTACGGCAAACGTCAGCATCGCGGCCGTTACCGCGCTGATCAGTGCAACTACGAATGGGTTTGAGAATGTATTTTGCATTGTGGCCGCGTACCGAGCCGGGTCATAGGCATGTAAAATAAAATCGCTGCCTATCCCCCTTTTTCGAGAATCTCGCCGTAAAGAAGCCGAAGGTCATTAACCATCCTGTCTTTGTTGTAATTTGAAAGTACGAATTCCCGGCCGCTTGCGGCAAGGTCCTCTCGTAATCTTTCATTTTTCCCAAGATAAATCAACCCTTTCACAAACCCCTCCACGTCCGCCGACTTTACGCCGATTCCGCGTTCGTGGACCGAAAACCCCGATTTTTGTTCGCTCGGCGGCCCAAGAAGGTCGGCGACGCCGCCAACCAGCGTTGAGATCACCGGCTTTCCGCAGGCCATGGCCTCGATCAGAGAAAGAGGCGTACCTTCGTTTAGCGACGTTAGCGCCACAAGATCGAAGCCCGGATAGACGTTTTCGACGTCCTGCCGGTGACCGATAAACGAAAGGTCTTTGATCCCAAGACTATCTGCCTCGGCCCGCAATGCCTCGCCTAAATGACCATCACCCGCAATGACAAAATGAAGGTCAGGGAGCCCCGGTTCAGACAACCCCTGGTATTTTGCCGCCGCATTAAGGTACATCGAAATATTTTTTATTTCAGTCAGCCGCCCTACAAAGCCAACCACCAACTGTCCCTCGCCTGCTCCGAACTCACTTCGGACTTGCCGTCGTTTCGCGCCCGCATCGACAAAAGGAGCAAGATCGATGCCAAGCGGAACGACCGCAAACTGTCCCGGCCGGCCGATCCCAACCTGGGTGTGGATCTCCATTAACTGCTGGTCGGAAATAACAATGATACGGTCGGTCACCAACCGGGCAAGCAGTTTTTCGACCGCAATAAACACCTTTGTCTTGAGCGGGCCGTAATAGCTGTGAAAAACATGGCCGTGAAACGTATGCGTCACGAACACCTTTTTGGGGCGGCCTATAATAGCGGAAGGCGTGAGCCACTTGTAAAGAAACGCAGCGGCGCGTCCGACCGTACCCGCCTTTGCGGTATGTGTACAAACAATGTCGGGCCGCTCGCGCCGCATCAGAAAAAAGATCTTGATCAGGGAAACGATATCGTTCAGCGACAGTTCCCGGCTCATTTCCTCGATGAACACAGGCTGGACGCCGTCCGCTTCGGCTATGTAGGCCATGTCCTCCTCGGCCGGCGGCACACGTCCGGCCACCAGGACGGAATCGAACTCATCCTGCAGGCCTTTGGTCAGCCAAACCACGTGACGCGCCGGGCCGCCCACGTTCAAACGTGCAATGATACGGAGAATCTTCATCCGAGGGGCCGTTTCTAAAGCGTCGGTCGACAATAATTGCCGCTAGTCCATCCTAAAGATCGTTTGGGGGTCGTCTTCGTGCCGTATCTCGTCAACCGGGTCTTTCTTGCCGTTTCCCATGTATAAGCGGTTTGGACAATTGATCACCATCCCGTCAATCGGGCCGATGTTCCTGTACCCGTGGACAACGCCCTTGGGAACGACGATCGCCCGCGGATCGTCTTCGCCGACATCCAGGGACATCATATAGTTAAATGTCGCCGAGCCGGGCCGGTTATCCCAAAGTCTAATGTTGAACATCGATGGACCGATAAAACAAAACAGGTCCGCCTGATCGACATGTTCATGCGGACCACGTTGAATGCCCGGTTTTGTAGAGGAAATATATGACATTGCGGGATAAAACTCTTCAGGCAGATCGTCGTGCCGGAACAGTTCCGCCAGCCAGCCGCGTTCGTCGTAAAACTTTTTTAGCGGATAAACAATGACGTCCGCGATCTCGCCATAGGTAAACGCCATATCAAATTTTGTTGGCCCCTGTCCTGGCTACCAAGTTCGAGGCATTCAAGAGGCTTGTGAAAGTACCGGCATCCGTCCACCAGCCTTCAAGCTCGTTCCACGTCATCTCGCCGCGATCAATATAATGGTTATTCACGTCGGTGATCTCCAACTCGCCGCGGTCGGACGGAACAAGCGTCTTTATTACCTCAAAAACAGTCGAATCATAGAAATAAATGCCTACAACGGCAAGATCGGATTTTGGGGCCGCCGGTTTTTCTTCGATCCTGATGACCCGGTCACCGTCGATCTCAGGCACTCCGAACCGCTGCGGGTCCGGCACGCGTTTTAGGAGGATCTTTGCTCCCGAGCCTTGCTGCCTATATTCGTCGGCCGCCGCGGCGATGTTATGTTCTATTATGTTATCCCCCAGGACCACGCAGACCGGCCCGTCTTCAGCGAAATGCTCGACCAGCGAAAGAGCATCGGCAATGCCACCCTCGCCTTCCTGATAGGTGTAGTTCAAATGCTTCAGCCCGAATTCCTTGCCGTTGCCCAAAAGCCGTAAAAAATCGCCCGCGGAATTGCCGCCGGTAACGATCATAATGTCCTCGATCCCGGCATTGATAAGCGTCCTGATCGGATAATAGATCATCGGCTGGTCGTGGACCGGCAGCAGATGCTTGTTCGTTATTTTCGTCAGCGGATGGAGCCTTGATCCTAAGCCGCCCGCCAGTATTACGCCTTTCATTATTAGTTTGGGGTCTGGTCGATAAAACGCTGGAACCAAAGTTCCATCATCAAAAGCGTCCAGAGCTGAAATGCGTGATCGCGCTCGGCATTTGTATGTTCGTCAACATAGCGTTTTATCATTTCCGGCTTAATGATCCCCCGCTTCAATGACTTTTCAGATAGCAAAATGCTTCTCATGAAATCCTTCATCTCACCCCGGAACCACTTGCCGATCGGAACCCCAAAACCCATCTTGCGCCGATAGACAACCTCGCGCGGAACAAGCCTCGCGGCCACCTTCTTTAGCAGAGATTTTGTTTGAAAACCACGCATTTTCATCCCGGCGGGAAGAGTTGCGGCGAACTCGATCACCTTGTGGTCGAGAAAAGGAGATCTGGCCTCCAACGAATTGGCCATCGTTGCAATATCGACCTTTACAAGCAGGTCATTTGGAAGATACGTCATCTGATCCGTCAACAAGGCCGCATCCACAATGCCGGAGCCGTTCGCCGTCGCAAACCATTTGTCGAGCACGCCGACTGCATCGCTGCCGGCGACCTCGGCCGCAAAATCCGGGGAATACATATCAGCTTTCGCGGGCCGGTCGAACGTGGAGACCCATCGGAAATACCGCTCGGTTTTTGAGAGTTCAGCCGCCTTGATAAAACGCTTTAAATCGCGAAATCGGCTTCGCTTCAGTTCGGACGAGGGCAGCATCGCAATCGCCTTACCGACAACCGGTCCGCGAAGCATGCCCGGTAATGCCTTATACCTTTCAGCCAATTTCATCGCGGCATATCGCTCGTAACCGGCGAAACTCTCGTCACCGCCGTCGCCGTTCAGGGCGACAGTTACGTGCCTGCGCGTTTCCTGTGCGACATAATACGTCGGGATCGCACTCGAATCCGCGTACGGCTCGCCATAATGATCGATCAGTGTTGGCAGCACGTCCATCGCGTTCGGACGCACGATAAATTCGTTATACTCCGCCCCAACGTGCTCGGCAACGCGCCGGGCATATTTGAGTTCGCTAAAATCTTCTTCCTCGAAACCGATCGAGAATGTCTTTACCGGCTTGTCGCTCAACTCGGCCATAAGGGCGACCACCGCGGAAGAATCAACCCCGCCGGAGAGGAAAGCCCCGAGCGGCACTTCGGAGATCATTCGCAGCCGGGTCGATTCACGAAGCAGCCGCGTTGTCTCTTCGATAGCTTCGTCTTCGGTTATCTTGATCTTCTTTGAGAAATCGGGCTGCCAGTATCGCCGCGTATCAATCGCGCCGTCGCGCCAGAGCAGCCAATGTCCTGGCTCGAGCTTTTTGATCGATTTGTAGGCCGTCTGCGGGGCCGGAATGCAGAGGTAGGAAAGATAACTGTCCAACGCGGTAAGATCAACCTCGCGCGATACGTTCGGGTGTTTCAGCAAGGCCTGAAATTCAGAGCCGAAAACGAGGCTTCCGTCCGTTTGGTGCGAATAGAGCAGCGGCTTTTTGCCCACGCGGTCACGGGCGAGGAATAATGTTTTTTCCGTCTCGTCCCAGATCGCGAAAGCGAACATCCCGCGAAGATATTCCAAACAATCGGCCCCATATTCGTCGTAAAGATGGACAACCGCTTCCGTGTCCGATTTGGTATAGAAATTATGCCCTTTTCGCTCGAGGTTTTTGCGGATCTCCTGGTAGTTATATATCTCTCCGTTAAAAACTATCCACTTGGTGCCGTCTTCGCTGCGGATAGGCTGCCGGCCGCTGGCAAGATCGATTATCGATAACCGGCGCATGGCCATGCCGACTTTGCCCTTGCAGTAAAAGCCATCCTCGTCCGGCCCGCGATGCTCGATGGCCGCGTTCATCCTTTCCAGGATCGCACGTTCCGCGGCTTCGTTTGCCCGTGTTACATATCCGACGATTCCACACATTTCTTTCTAAACACCGCTCCCTGCACGCAGCCTTTCATCCATGTGCCGCCGCTTCGATTCGCGCAAATGTCTGGTGTTTTCCCGGCGTTCCAGGTAAAGGGTAAATCCCACGGAAATGAAAATGAAGAGGAATACCTGTATCTGAGTCCGCTGGCGGTAAGCGGTTCCTACGTTACCCTGAAAGATCGAGTAAGCCAATGTCAGCATCAGGCTAAACACGAGGACGGGGATTGAACTGCGGAGCCGCTGTCTGATCGCATACCATAATCCGCCTATAAGCATTGGTATCATTGCCCACCAAACTAGTACCTCAGGCAGTGTAATAGCCTGCCGAAAATTCGACATTTCCCACGGGAATGGGGCAAACATCAAATATAAAAGCCCGATCGGAACAGCGCTAATAGCTCCCTCAGTTGTCGAAACGTCAATATCCTCGCCAAAGCCGGACTCGGCCGATTGAGCAAGATCAAGCCGGCTGATCTGAACGCGTTCGAGCGAGGCATAGCGGTCAATGTCCAGGCTTGCGTTTCTAATGACTCCCAAATACGTCAGGCCCAGCCCGAGAAGTATGAGCACAACCGTCCGGCGAACCATGGACTGAAGCGACCCCGTCATCCCGATCAGGAAACTGCCGGTCACCGCGACCAGGACCATGTAAAATATGTAAAATCTCAGCGACAAGATACCGAACAATGAAAACAGCAGCAGCAGCAATGCAGCATAATTGAACTTTTCCTGCAGCTGAAGCACCATCGTCATGGCAAGAACAAGCAGAAAGATGATCAGGCCGTCCTTCATAAGCTGCGACGACCAAATAATGAATGACGGGAAAAAGGCAATCGCGATGGCCGAATATCTGGCGACTCGCCTGTTTTTGAACATCTTGGCCGCGCAGTAGTAAACCATCGGAGCGGTGGCCGCGCCGACAACGGCACAGAACGATTGTGCTGCAAAAATATTCCGGCCGATCACGTAATAAAAACCGGCAACCAGATAGTTCATGCCCCAGCCCGCGCCGGCCGTCGCCCACACTCTCTGCATACCCATTTCCTCGACCGACAGAAGCCCCTGCCACTGTTTAACTAATTGCCAGCCATTATAATCGTAGGTCTGTGCATCAGGACCGAAAAAATCCCTTTGGTCGAAAACGTGGATGAAGACGCCGAGTGCCAGACGGGCAAGCAGCGCACCGAGGAAGATAGTCGTAAGAAATTCCCGTTCCGAGCTAAATCGCCGGAAAACAGGCAGCGCTATGGAAGAGAAGACGAGAACGATGAGGATCGCCGCAGCTCCCTCGGGAAACGCGACGGTGATCATCCCAAGCGTGATGAGGATCAGGCAGGCTGAGATTAGATATCGATCACGCATCGGGTTTTTTCTGATCTCGCATCACCAGGTTGTTCTCGAGAACAAGGGCGTCGAAATTCGCATTTCGGAAGGTATTGATCGCATCCTGCGGCGTACACACAATGGGTTCCTGAACGTTAAACGAGGTGTTCAGCAGCATTGGAATACCGGTCAGCCTTTTGAATTCATTTATCAGGTTCCAATACCTGGGATTTGTTTTCTTGCTAACCATTTGCGGACGGGCAGTGCCGTCAACGTGGACGACCGCCGGTATTTTGTCCTTGTATTCCTCGGCGACTTCTATCACGGTTATCATGAACGGATCGTGGTGTTCGACGCCAAACACCTCGGCACCATTTTCTTCATGCATCGACGGGGCCAGCGGCCTGAACCACTCGCGCAGCTTGACCTTATGATTCAATATCTCACGCATATCCGCCCGCCGCGGATCGGCCAAAAAACTTCGTGCTCCGAGGGCACGGGGCCCAAGCTCCATCCGTCCATTGAACCAGCCGATTATTGCGCCGTCGGCGATCATCTTCGCCAATTTTGGCAGCAATACCTCGTCATCCAGTGTTTCGAATTCAAGTCCGGCATCGCGCAGCGAGGTTTGGCACCCATCATTTGTAAAACCCGGCCCCCAATATGCATGATCCATTACAACATCGCGCTTGTTTCCCAGCACCTGATGCCAAACCATTAGCGCCGAGCCAAGACTGCATCCCGCATCGCCGGCCGCCGGCTGGACATAGAAGTTTTTAAAAGGCGTTTCGTGGAATATGCGGCCGTTCATGACCGAATTGAACGCCACGCCCCCGGCCATGCAAAGATTTTCTTCGCCGGTCATTTTATGAATTTCTTTTACGAGGTAGATGGCAGTGTCTTCAAGCGCCTTCTGTGCCGAGCATGCTACGTCCCAATGGTGCTCGGTCAATTCCTCACCGCGCTGACGGCCAGGACCTAGTTCATTTACGATCGCGTCGGGAAATTTGTAGTGCTTCGCAAGGTGGTGATCGAGCACCTGAATATTGAACCTGAAATCGCCGTGTCCATTTGTTGTTAGGACTTTCTCGCGAAAAAAATCGTAGAATTTTGGTTTGCCATACGCCGCTAGGCCCATCACTTTCCATTCGTCACCGGCAAACATATCGAAGCCGATATAATTCGTCACCGCCGAATAGAATTGCCCCAGACTGTGGGGCAGTTTGATCCGCTTCAAGACCTCAAGCTTGTTTGCTGTTCCACGCGAAAACAGCGTTGTAGTGTCTTCACCTGTTCCATCCCATGTCAACACGGCGGCCGTCTCAAAAGGTGAAACAAAGAACGCGCTGGCCGCGTGTGTCTGGTGGTGCTCAAAAAAATGGAACTTGAAATCGCTGGGCCCGAAGTGTTCGCGCAGCCGTTTGGGGTGCCGGAACATTCCCAAATAGCTGTCGCTTACCTGGGCTATACCGCGGTCGGCGCGAGCTTTGAACATATCGCGCGACACAAAAGCCGCCTTCACGGCCTGCATAGCCTTGTGACGAAGTATCCACGGCTTCCAATAATGCCCCACGTGGGCGACATCTTTGAGCTCGATCCCGGCGTGGTCCAGACAGAACCGGATCGCTTTGTATGGAAAACCGCTGTGATGCTTTTTGCGGGAAAAACGTTCCTCTTCCACCGCCGCGACGATTCGTCCGTCTTCGATCAATGCGGCCGCCGAGTCGCCCAATGTCGTTAAACCCAATATGTACATACCACTAAAGCTACTTTACCAAACTATGGGCCGCCAGTTCAGCGGTGGCCGAAAGGACTCGGTCGTCGGCTTCCTGTTTACTGACCCAGGCAAGCAGTTCGGCCAATCCCGCTTCAAGGGTAACTTTCGGTTCATAGCCGAGCAATTTCCTGATCTTCGAGATATCCGCCACGCAGTGACGAATGTCGCCCTCACGGTATTTGGAAACGACCTCCGGCTCGATATTTTTGCCAAGGCCCTGTGCCAATAATTTTGCAATTTGCTTTACGGAGGTCGGTCGGCCGGTTCCCACGTTCATCATTTCGTAATCACCGGATTTGGTCTCAAGCGCTAAGAGGTTTGCCTGCACAATGTCGGATACGTGCACGAAGTCCCGTGACTGTTCGCCGTCTTCAAAGATCATCGGAGCCTGATCGTTCAATAACCTTGACGAGAATATCGCGCAGACGCCGGTGTACGGATTCGAAAGCGCCTGCCGCGTGCCGTAAACATTGAAGTAGCGAAAGGCTACCGTTGGTATTTTGTATGCCCGGCCGACGGCAAGGCAGTATTGTTCCTGGTCCTGTTTACTGACCGCGTAAACCGAGGTCGGAAACAGCGGTTTTTCTTCCGTCGTACCGACGGCTTCAAGAAGCGTACCGCATTTACTGCAGCTAAATTCCCATTCATGGGCCGCAAGCTGTGCATCCGAACGAAGCTGCGGGTTGATCATCGTTTTGCAGCCAGGGCAAAAATAGGCGCCTTCTCCATAGATCGACATCGACGAAGCAACGATAAGCTTCTTGAATTGGGCCGGCCGTTTGATGACCTCTTCCAGCAGAACCGCAGTGCCAAGGTCATTTGCCTTTACATAGCGGACGATCTCATACATCGACTGTCCGACGCCGACCTCGGCCGCCTGGTGATATATGACATCAATCCCGTCAAGCGCCTTGCCGACGGCGGCGGCGTCGCAAACGTCGGCCCTGATAAACTCCGCTTCTTTATTGAGGTGATCGGGCACCTTGCCGCCGTGCACCTGTTCGACGATCGAGTCCAATATGCGAACGCTGTGTCCCCGTTCCACAAGGGCATCCACCAAATGCGAGCCGATAAATCCGGCCCCGCCTGTTACCAACACATTGTATTTTTCCATTCTATTTCTTGCCGTTAAGAGCCGATTCGAATACTTTTAGGACGCGCGGGGCCTGGCTGGCAGCAGAATATTCCTCTTCCACTGTCTTTCGGCCGGCGGCTCCCATCTTCTGCCGCAGGTCGGGGTCGTGGATAAGTAGCTTTAATTTCTCGATCCATTCCGCCGGAGAATCCGCAATAAAGCCGTTCTCTCCGTCACGAATTATTGTCGAATTTACTCCGACCGGCGAACATATCGTCGGTATTCCCAGAGCCATGTACTGCAGTGCTTTGAGCCCGCATTTGCCCTTGGTCCACATATCGTCGGGCAGCGGCATTAGGCCGATGTCCATAGGCAAAAGATCTTCGATCTCCGTTTCCGAGCGCCACTGCAACGCCTCGGTCTCTACGCCCGGCAGCTTGTAATTCGGAGTCCCGATGACGCGAAGCCTGAATTTCTCCGACTTCGCGAGTTCCGGCAGGATCTCGCGCAACGTGTCCAAATGCTGTACCGTGCTGTAACTGCCGCTCCAGCCTATCGTGAGCGATTCATTGGGCGATCTATCATTCGGCGGCCGGTACTTCTCGGTATCGATCGTCGTTGGAATGATTGTAACATTCTCGTTCTGAGCGCCTGCGTATTCTGCCAGGTACGGGTTTCCTGCCATCACATGCGTCGATAGGCGGCAGATCTCAGCGGTCTTTTGAGGAAATTTCAAATAGCTGAGGTAGCCGTTGGAAGGGCTTCGGTAGGCAACAAAAATGGCGTCGTCGAAATCGAATATCATCGGGACGCCAGACCGGGCAATTTTCCGCTCGAACCACGGCGGCCCAAGCAATGCCGCCTCTCTAAACACATAGACCAGATCGTAATCTTCTACCGCCGCCAGTTCGCTCCGCCGCCGCCGCATATTGCTCATTACGGCCGCAACCTTGCTTGCGACGTGCCCCTGCCGGTACAGCACCTCATTTAGCTCCCGCGTCTCAAACGGAGCATAGGTTATCGTGACACCGCTTTCCTTAAGGATCGGCTCCCATTGCTCAAGTCGAAATCGCTGGCCGGGGGAAGTGTCGTAGAGAGAAGGTACTATTGCTAGAACTTTCATATGAGCGATCTTAACCGGGACATGAAATCTGTTACGATCCTGGGCCGGAGGAATAATGTGCCAGGCTCAATCCCGTTCCTGCAATTGTTGACGGAGAATCAACCAATTCTATTTTCGTAAGTTCACTAATACTTTTCTGTCTCATCTCACGAACTAATTTGCCAAGAAGAGGTATCTGGTTTTCGTCAAAAAATCTGGTGACAGCCCCGCGAAGCGTGCGACTGTGAATATCGCTTTGTACCGCCGTGATCCGAATTGGCATTGGATAAACACACCGGAACGACTTAAAACCCGCATTTTCATAGAAATAGCCCCAAGAATCAGGTGAAACTCTAATTGGTAGGAGTATATCTAAAAGGGACTTCACGGCATCCCGAGTAATAACGTAACCGGCAGTTGAAAGAATCCGACTGATATCGATAGGGAAGCGCAAGCTAAAACCCTGCGGAAGATTGGTAACATCCATTTTCGACAATTGGCATTTACCAAAACTCATGTAGTAGAGTGAGACAATCTCATTTGTTTCTAAATTTGCAGAAATATCGGCGAGTAACTCGGCAGAATTGTGCGGAAGAATTGCATCATCTTCCAATACAAACGCGGCGTTTATACCGTCCTCGATAATTTTTTTGTAAACCTTGTAGTGGGATAAAGAACAGCCAAGCATACCAGGAGTTAGCCATTTAGGCGCTTTTTTTATTGCATTAAGGTGGCACATCTCCTCAACCTCTTTCCTTGATAATGCCGACCCGTCAACGGCCGGAAAAAGCTCGAATTCGAGTTTGTGCTTTGCCGCCTCAGCCAAAATGTGCTTTCGCCTTTTTACGGATCGTTCAAGATTGATGATGTATGTTTTCATGGGATCAACTTTTTATAGAGTCTATTATATCGTTCACCACCGACTGTGGAAAGACTAAACTCTCGTTCCGATGTTTCACGGGAGCGTTGGCTAACGTCGCCCATCGCTATTATGCCTTTCAGCACCTGTGAATATTCGTGGTTGTTAAATTCATTAATCAAAGCTCCGATGCGATTCCGCTCAATCAGATCATCAACGTCGCCGACGCCGCGGTTGGCGATCACGGGAAGGCCGCAGGCGAGGTATTCCGGTATTTTTGTGGGTGAGCGGGATTGGGTTGCGTAACCGGCTTTTACAAACGAGAGGCCGGCATCGGCGGCGCACAGATAGCCCGGCATCTCGCCCGGCTCGACTTTTCCGACAAAGAGATCAGCGATTCCGAACCCCCTTGCTTTCAACAGCGACACTATTTCGCCCGGATCACTTTGCGTAAGGAACATCGCGAAAACCGATCTGTCCCGTTCACGTGCGGTGGCGAGAAAATCGGCTATCTGCTCGTTCAAATAAAGCCCGCCAAGTGCCCCCGCATGGACAAACACGAAGCGTTCATCTATCCCCATTTTATTACGGAAACGCCTTCGAAGCGTTTCCCGGTCGATCGCGAACCGCTTCTCAAAATCGACGCAGCAGGGGATGACTTCCACGGGCCGTCCAAAACCGTCTGTGCCGTCATCCGAAAAAGCCGGGAACAATATATCCCGGGCCTTTTCGGTCAAGACAACAAACCCGTCGGACTCTTTCATCAGCCATTTTTCCACCCGCTTGACCGAGCGATAGATTATCCCGTTTTCGGGCCAGATGCCCGCATCGGTATATTCTTCCGGAAAAAACCCGCGTATGTCGAAAAGAAGTTTTGGTTTCCGGCGGCTGAACCGGCGGGCGAGGGCTCCCATTACTGTCGGAACATGGACGCGGCCGTGAAGTATATCGATGCTTTTCTCTTTAATGATCCGGCGCACCCGCAGCGATCCTCGGAATATGTCGTAAACCGTCACGGCCGCGGAGAATCGCTTGTGATAAGGCAGGCATTGCCAGTCGATCCCTTCTTCGCCCAGTTTCGCACGCTGGCTTTCGATCTCGTCCGTGGTCCAGTTAGCCGCAAGGCCCGGCTCAAACGTCAGCAGTGTAAACTCATGCCTGTCCTTTCGCAGTTCGCGCAAATAAGGCAGGACCTGCGTCTGCACCAGCGGCTCACGTACGCCGAAATAACAGATATAAAGGGCTCTCATCCTTTGCGGCTTCGCGTCTGCCGGTTCAATTTCCGCAGCGGAAATTTCAAAAAATACCCCAGATTTCCAGGACGCATCCAGATGCTCATTGCAGCATGTTTCAAAAACTGCGAATAATTTCCTGCCTGAAAATAAGAGCCTGAAAGCACACGATGAAAACTGCCTAAAGATCTGGCCCTAATTTGCAAGGTTTCTGCATCGGCGTCCGCGAATGCTTTATCATAAAACCTTGCCATCCCGCGTTCCATTTCGGCAACGTTTCTATGGGCTGACGCGCCATGGCTGCGATAATTCATCAAGACCTCCGGCACAAAGCCGACCTTATATTTTCTGGCGACACGGTAACAGAAATCCCAATCTTCACCCACTTTCATTTCTGTATCAAAGCCACCCGCGTCGTAAAAAGCTTTCCGGGTTACCATGATCGAACTGCCGCTTACATTGACCACAGGCTTTTCCCACAGCAATAGATCATTTGCCACTGATCCGTCACCGCCTTCCAAATGCGTCGCGATAGTTTCGCCCGTATCCGAATCGAATTCGCGCATTCCGCAATGCAACAATCCGATCTCTTCGTCCTCCGCAAACTTTGCGATCTGTTTCTCAAGCTTCTCCGGCTCCCAAATGTCGTCGGCATCGAGAAACGCAATAAACTCGCCCGTTGAGTTCTCCACACCATTATTGCGGGCGGCACACACCCCGGCGTTATCCTGTTTTATATATCTAACCTTGTCGCCAAACTTCGCGACCTCGGCCGCGGTTTCATCCGTCGAACCATCGTCAACAACAATTATTTCCGCTGCCGGCAAAGTCTGCGACAAAACTCCCTCGATCGCCTCACGAATAAACCGCCCGTAATTGTATGCTGGAATTATTACTGAAATTACTGGATTCATTCTGGCAGCCGAGAAGCGGGAATCGCGACTATATTCGCATAGTCAATCTCACGCGATCTAAGGTCCGTAATTCCCGTTGGTAATACTTCAAAGAAGCTGTATTTAGGATGTTCAAGTGTTTCGAAAAAATCAAAGTATTGTGTGATTTTTCCACCAAAGGATTCAGCAGCCTTCCTGTTAAGTTCAAACAAAACAACTGGAGCATCTTCCCTGTCGAGAATTTTCTTTGCTCCGGAAAATACTCGAAGCTCCGCACCTTCTACGTCACATTTAATAAAGCTTGGCAGAGAAATTGTCCCTTCGTCATACATTTCATCCAAAACTTTCATTTCACACCTCACTGAATGGACATCTCCGGCAATTCCTTCCGTCCAGTTTGAAAGACTAGCCATTGACGCATCTTCCGGCACAAATAATTCTATCTCACCTTTCTCATCGGAAAGGGCGGTCTCGAAAAGTTCTACATTCGCTCGGGATTGTAAGGTCCTTCGCAAACTCGGCAGCAATTCAGGATTTGGTTCAAACGCAAACACCCTTCCTTCATGACCAACCAATTTAGATAAAAGAAGGGTATAAAAACCCAAGTGAGCGCCAATATCCAACACACCGTCGCCAGAGCGAACGTAGTGAGCCATTATTTTATCTTCGCCGCTCCGACTTGTTGGCGACGCCAATATTCCTCGAGCGGAGCCTATTCTTAGGTCGCCATATAGCGTTCCACCTTCGACTTCGATCGGAACCGAGTGAAGCGATGAAAAATGTTTCGATAAAAAATCAGAAACTCGCCAGCTCCCCCTGAAGCCGCTCCTGCAGTACAAACGAATTATTTCGGCTAAAATCGTCATAGAGGGGTATCATTTACGAACTACTAAGTTCTTATACACGTCAGAATATGCATCAGAAACGCGCTTTGCACCCATATATCCTAGCAAATATAATCTTCCGTTCTTTGCTTTATCCCGTGCAGTCCCCAAATCTTCTAAAGTGTCTTTGGTTGCTTTTAGTAGGCTTTCCGGATCTGCCGGTGGAACGATCTTTCCGTACTTTCCATTATCTAAACTATCCCGAACTCCGCTAATATCGGTGGCAATTATTGGCTTCTCAAGCATAACTGCTTCTATCACCGCCGAAGAAAGAGCGTCTTCTAAAGAAGGGTGAACAACTACGTCGCTTGCCGCGACGATCGCTAGAGCATCTGCCCGCCAGCCGAGAAATTTTGTGTGTTCGGAAATACTCAGCTTGGCGCACATTTTTTCTAATTCCGCCCGATAATCTCCATCACCGACCAAATAAAGATCTGCCTCTATTCCATCTTTCAAAAGTTTCGCAAAAGCCTCGAACAAATAGGTATGCCCCTTTCGGTGAAACAAGCGCGAAACATTTACAAGCGCCAGGCGTCCGTCCATATTTAATTCGGAACGGATCGCTGCAATTTGCGTCGGCGTTATGGCATCGAATCTTTCTGTGGTCTGGCCGTAAGGAATTATAGAAACTTTTTTGTCCGGAACTTCTTCGCGTTCGACCAGATAATCCCTAACCATCTGCGATGGCGCGATGATATGATCGGCTTTTTTGCTGGTGTAATTTTCTAGTGCAAGATAAAATCTGCGTTTTAACGGTGGCCTTAATTCATGAAGCGCGTCTGAATGATGCCTCGTATAAACCGTTCTTCTCTTCTGCCATTTCGCGACTGTTAATGCAAGCAATGAAGGGTCAAATAAATGCGTGTGAACTATTTGCGGATCTTCTTTTTTTAAGATCTTTCCTATCTCTATCATCGCGCTCGGATAACTTTTCCGCTTTAACGCATCCAAACAATAAACCCGCTTTCCCCTTTTCTCCAAGGCTTCCGCAAATTCGCAATATGGCGCCAAAGTTACAAAGGAATATTCAACGTGGCTCGAATCAGAATAATCGCAAAGATTATTCAGATAATAATTTTCTTTATCAACGTTCGTGATATGAAGGACTTTGATCGGCTTCATTTTTTCGTCGCGATTGTTAGATGGTTGAATGAAAATCCTTTTGACGGAAGTAATTTTTCAAAGATCCCGCCCAAAACGTTTACGGAAAAGCAAATCAACCATAGCAAAGGCCGCAAAAGCAATCCGATCGGATAAAGCCATTTTGTCCAGATAAAGCCGCTGTCATACCAGTATGAATTGAACATCGCGGCCAAGGTTACTGCATCGCCGGAAAGCGGTTCGATCTTCTCGACGGTTAGGCCCTGGCGTTTCATTATGGCCGCCAGGCCGTCCGGACTATACCGAAAGAAATCAAAAGCATCATGTACCGGATAAACAAAAGGTGCCGTTGTTATGACGGTCCCGCCAGGACGAAGTATCCGATAAAATTCTTCGATCGTTTTTTCCGGGTGCGGAACATGCTCCATGACTTCCGTGCATAAGATCGTATCCACGCTTTCATCCGCCAATGGCAAAAATGCCGCGTCGCCGCAAAGATCAGCTTTGTTTCCGCGATATCCACTTTCGGGCGAATATTCCAAACCGATATATTTCTCCACATACCGTTCAAACACCTTTGCGAACGGTTTGTTCCCACATCCGATATCCAGTAAAATCCCATGAGCCAGTTCCGCATGCGAAGCGATCGCCCCATCTATCCTGACGCGTACCCAATAACCAGAATGAAAAGGAGTGCGTGAAAGATATTCATCCGTCCAAATTATATCTTTAGTCTGAATTTGGCGGAAAAATTGAGAAAGGCTGTTCATCGATTCAATTTCGGACGCACACGTACATCATCATGTTAGCAAAAGCCCAACGCATAAATTTTACGCCAAGACCGAAAACAGGAACTGTATCGTCTTCGCTGACAACCAGGCGTTTTATAAGAGGGCTTCTCTTATCTTTTATTAAGCTGTTAACGTCGACAAAAGTCGGCTCAATGTTTTGAACTTGCTCGCGCTGCGCGGGAAACTCACTTCGATCTTGTCGATTCACGAATGGCAAATCCTGAAGTCCCCAAAGCACAGCGTATCCTTGAGTATCTATAGTTCTCAGTCCCGCTTCCGATAACATTTTCTTAAACTCTTTCGTTTTGTACGCATACTGAAAGAATTTTTTACCATTGATCCCATCATCGGCATCTGAGACGTTAACCTCTCGCCATTCATCCCTTCTAAAAGAGGTCAAGATCCTACGCAATGGATTGTAATATGGAACACTAATCAATAAAATTCCGTCATCTTTTATTACACGGCGAGCTTCTCTTAATGATTCAGCCGCCCCGCTTTCAAAATGCTCTACCACTCCGCCCGAATAATAAAGATCAAAAGTTTTCTCTGGAAAAGGAATATTTGAAACGTCACCGGCGACGAGTTTGAGATCCGGTTGTCTGATGCGTAGTGTCGTTAAGGCTGTTTGAGCGAAATCTAATCCAACTACATCATAATTTCGTGCTGCATAATAAGCGATGTAATTTCCCATCCCGCAGCCGCCTTCGAGCATTGAAGAATCGCTTTTAAGGTATTTTTCAAAAAGTGGGCGAAGAGGGTCGATGGCCATAAAGCTAACTGACTCCTCAAATTTGCCAGCCGCCCAATTCTTTTCCCAAAATTCAGACTCATTCCCCGAATGACTCTGATCATGATACATCTTAAGCATGTTTAAGAATTCTCCCGATACCCAACAAGATCCAGTTCTTTTCTTCAGCCGCCAATATTTGCTTCCATAAAATAACAAGATAGGCGATCGAAGCCAGTGAATAGACCGCAAACGAGAACAGCGAGAGATCAGTCTTAGATGAGAGTGAAAGGAATATTGTAGGAAGATAGATCACTAATCCGAGTGCCATCCATCCCGAGCCAACAGAGGTCATCAAAGTTTTGATATTGAAAGTGTTCTTTGTCATCACAAAAAATACAATTCCGTCAAAAGCAACTCTTATACTCCATGCAGCCGCCGTTCCATTTATCCCGTATAAAAGCGTTAGAAAATAAACAAGAAGGAGATATGGAATTATTTCTATCCAATATAGCTTGGCGACTGTATTCGCCCTTCCGACCGCCATGAGCAAACTATAAGGAACATAACCCGGAACGCTGAACAATAATCCTAAGATGAGAATATAGAAGGGAGTCGTACTATTGAGGGCAAAATCTTCACCGGCCCAGATGCGAAAGAAATCCTTTACAACAAAACACAGTGTGGCTGCAGCTGGGATCAAAAGTATTAAGCTCAACTTAATTGTCCTGGCAAACAAATTCTCAAGTTGGCTTCTGTTTTTCTCATTTGTCAATTGCGAGAACGCTGGGACCAATGATTGGATCAACGTACTCGACAGCATTATCATCATTGCGGCAAGCGTATAGCCGACAGAATAGAATGCTAATGCTTCGACCGACACCAACCGTGCGAGCAGACCTTTCTCCGCGTTAAAAAGCACCACGCCAGCCATTCCCAGAAAGACGACAGCTCCGCCGAATTTTAGCATTGGGCGGAGGGATCGGCGGTCGATTGAGAGCTGAAAGAGTTTTGGTTGGAGGCGGCCGGAGATGTAGACGTGTCCGGCGAGGGTTAAGAGGCTGGCGGCGAGTAGCACAGTGACGGCTCCGATGATGCCGTAACCCAGGTATATCACGATCGGCGTGGCGGCAAGGCCAAGTAGCCGAAAGCCCGAATTTACAAACGTGTTCAGATCCATCCGCAGCCGTGTAAGCTGAGGCGTATTAAAAACGGTGTTGAGAAACCCCACGACAAAGGTAACGGCGGCGATCTTTAATGCGATAGACGCCTGCGGCTGGTATTCGGCCGGCACGTTAAAAAACCAGACGATCTTTGCGGAAGAAGCGAACAATGCCAAACCGATCGGGAGACTAGAGCAGAATGCTACAAAAGCGGCTGTGCGGACGATCCGAGCTTCTTTTTCCGAGTCACCGGCGGCATATGCCTCTGAGGCGAATTTGGTCGAGGCGATCGACATCCCAAAATCCGCAAAGCCGAAATAACTTGGGATCAGCCCGACCAAGATCAAAACTCCATAACCTTCGCTGCCCAATAGGCGTATGACAAAAGGCGTTGCGAATAGCGAAACGACAAGTGGAGCTAGTTGCCCGGCCAACGTCCAGAGACTACCCTTGACAACTCGCGTTGTCATGCCAACGGTCGAGGGCACCGACCCCGAATCTATGCGTTCGTCGACCGCCGCCGCATTTTCGGACACTGTACCCTCAATTTTCATTTTCGATATGAGGAGAATGGCCTTCAATCGCGGCCCGAAGTTCGTCAACTCCGACGATGGCGGTGCCAACCTTTTCGACGCTAATTCCCGCCCCGATATTAGCAAACGCGATGGCGGCGTGAAAATTCGCCCCGGCTCCGAGGGCGGCTCCGACGAATGCGATAACCGTATCACCGGCACCCGTTACATCAAAGACCTGGCGGGCCATTGAGGGAAAGTGTGCAGGCTCCCGCTCTCGTTCAAAAAGTTTCATTCCGTGCTCGCCCAGCGTGACAAGCAGGGAATCGAACGACCCTGTCGCAAGGACCTTCGCCGCCGCCTCGTCGGCAAACTCTTCACTTCTCCCTTCAATTCCTGCAGCGGACAGGATCTCCGCCAAATTTGGCGTTAGCAGCGTCGCCCCGTTATATTTTGTCAGGTCGCGCGATTTCGGATCGACAATGATCTTCTTCCCCGCTTTTCGCGCAAGGCCAATAACGGCCGCGGTCAGTCTGTCCGTTAAACAGCCCTTTGCGTAATCTGACAATAGGACAACGTCAACATCCGACAACGCTTCCGACACGGACCGAAGTACCTCGGCTTCATTAGCTTCGCTTATCGGATCGGCGGTTTCTTCGTCAACTCTGGCGATCTGCTGATTATGAACCAAAACCCGGGTTTTCGCCGTCGTGCTCCGGGTGTCCGATAGAACTAGAAACTCCGGCGCGATCCCGTTTTCGACCAAGGCCTCCTTCAAAGATGCGGCCGCGTCATCTTTTCCGACAACGCCGACCAGCGTCACCTTTGCACCCAAACCGGCTATGTTGGCGGCCACATTTGCTGCTCCGCCCGGAACATTGGAGACAGTTTTGAGCGTGACTACAGGCACCGGTGCCTCAGGTGACAAACGCAATGCATCTCCTAACCAGTAACGGTCGAGCATTACATCGCCGACAACCAAAACATGGGCACCGCCAACGCGATCGAGGATCTTAAGTAGTTCGGAGGTATTTGCCATTTTCCACGGAGAAGAACTCCTGCCATTCTAAAGACGGAGCTCTAAAGTCGAGAGGTCCGGAAGCAAATGGGATTGTATCAATTCTCCTTTAAACTGCGAATAGTCCAACTTTTATTTAGCGGTCTTCCGCCAACCTATCCCGCATCGCGCTTTAGAACTTTTGCCAGAAACCACCGGACCTCATCCGCGTGAAGTATCTTCTTCAAGCAGATCAATGCGTACGCCGCAGCGCAGACAAAAGCCGTGATGATGATCGGCAGATTCAGGGTGCCAAAATAGATCAGTCCGATTATGGGCAGCGACATCAAAAACGCGGCAAGCAGAGAGTACCCAATATTGGCCTGTCGGTACGAAACATTCGCTACTCTGTTACCAAGATAGAATAAAACGATCGCGTCGATGATCACGCGGATGCTCCAGGCCGCCGCCGCACCTTTTGCACCAAAACTGCTTGCAAGCCACCACACCAAAAGAATATAAGGCACCAGCTCGATCCAATAGAGCTTTGCAAAGATCTCGGACCGGCCGGCCGCCATTAGCGCCGCGTAGGGGAAATAAGCCAAAACGTTTAGGAAAAGGCCGGCGATAATTATGTAGTACGGCCCCGTACTTTCGCGGCCAAAATCAGCGCTGAACCAATAAGTAAAAAAAGGCCAGCCCACCAGCACCATGAACGTAACAGCGGGGATCAACCAAACCAATGTGAGTCTAATTCCGCGAGAGAATAGCGCGTTCAAGGCCGGGCCGTCCTCCCGGCTTTGAAGCTGCGAAAACGCGGGCATAAGTGATTGAACGATCGAGCCCGATAACAGTGTGAGCATCGCGGCAAAAGTTGCGGCAATTGAATAGTAACCGAGTGTTTCGACGGAGGTCGCTTTCGTCAGTACAAACTTCTCGAGATGGTGCAAAAGCACCGCGGCGATCCCCGCGACAACGAGCGAGCCGCCGAACTTCAACAGCGGCCGAACAGATGCTCTGTCAATCGAGAACCCTATCAATTCGGGCAGAAGCCGTGACGAAACGATAATGTGACCGGCGAGGGTGATGATCGAAACGGCAAGTGCGACCCCGACCGCCCCGGTTACTCCTCCGCCATAATAGACTACGATCGGAGTTGCAATGATCCCAATTATCCGAACGCCCGAAAATACCAGGATGTTCAGATCCATCCTGAGTCTGGTCAGTTGAGGCGTGTTAAAAACAAAGTTCAGAAAGTTGATCACGAAAACGATCGCCGCCAACTTTAGTGCAAACGATGCCTCGATCATCCGGTCCGGCGGTACATTCGCGACCCTCGCGATGGTTGGAGAGAATATTGCCATCGCGGCGGCAAACGGAAGTGACGACAGCAATGCGATCAACGCCGCCGTTCTTACGATCTTTGCTTCTTTCTCGGGCGAACCTTCCGCAAACGCGGCAGAGCCGAATTTGGTCGAGGCAATGTTCATCCCGAAATCCGCGAAGCTAAGATACGCCGGAATTAGAAGTATGAGGATGAAAAGCCCATAGCCTTCCGCACCAAGCAGCCGGGTAACGATCGGCGTCGCAAAAAGCGAGAAAAAGATCGGTATCGAAAGTCCGGACAACGTCCAGATAGTGCCCTTAACGACCTTTGTCGTCATTCCGGCGGTGGACGGTTTTGCCGGCTGAAGTTCGATGTCGGGGCCGATTGGTTCGGGATTCACCTGCAAAGTTTATGTAGGCCGTCCGGCAAGTGTCAAACTCTTATTCGGGTTATCTTTAAAGTCTTTCGGCCCGGCGGCAAAATTTGTCAGGGACTTCCGTCTAGGGATAGCGATATTTTGAACGGAGATTCGGATATGCCACAGTGTGCACACATGCTCGATGACGGCGGCTGCAAAATACTGCAGGACAACCGCCAGGGTAATCAACGGTTCGACCCAAAACGCCCCGAGGGGGCCATCGTTATAACGAAATCCGTCGGTATGGGCGGCTCGAACATCTACGACGACGTGTTCAACATCCAGTATGGCCTGGACCAGGTAGCGCCGATCGACGGCGGGCCAAGCCCGCAACTTGTGATCGACGGCCTTTGCGGACCGAAAACCATCGGAGCCATTCGCGAATTTCAGAAAAAGCACTTCGGCTATGCCGGATGTGACGGCCGGATCGATCCCGGAAAGCAGACACTTGCCAAGCTTAATGAAAAGCGGAACCGCAACGTTTTTCCGACCATACCGTTAAGCCTCAACACCGACGGATGGCTGCTGACCGGCATGCTTCAGCACGTGCCGCACGTTCGTGCCTGCGTCCATGCCGCGATGACGAATATCTCGCTGGCGATGAATGTGGTTGATAACGCAATTCCGGGACTGCTCGGCGCCAGCCGCGAAAGTCGCATGAAGCTGCTGAACAAACATTTCCGCATCGACAATTTCAAATCGCCCAAGCGACCGATACTGCAGCGGATGCATGATAATTACAGTTTCATGCTGAACGTGCTCGACCGGCCCGAAGCCTTCACAACGCTCGACACGACGAATGAGGGCGAGGAAATCAGCACCGTAGCTTTCGCACGCCTCGGCGGATTTTTCGACAAGAACGACCTTACGGGAAAGATCGTCTTTCGCCGCGGTGTGCTGTTCGCCACCGGTATTCCCGACTTCGCCGCCTTTATCTTCATCCACGAACTTCGTCACTACGTCGCACAAGACGGTACTTCGGGCCATTTTGCAAAGGGCTGGGTCACAGACCCGGGCATGCAGGCTTTAAGGGAGACTGCCACGATCAACAACTGCGACTCGTTCGCTGGCTTCGCCCTCGAGGCCAAAAACGGCGAAATGCAGCGGCCTCCGTGGGTCAAATCCACGGTTTTCCGGTAAACTGCCAAACCAACAGTTATTAGCTTTGTCCCTGATAGATCAAAGTCGCTTTCGCATCAAGTTCGGCAACAATTTTGCCAACAGATCGTTGTTCCATTTTCTTTTGGAGTTGAATCAATTTTGCCCTTTTTACAAGACGAGAATGTTATTAAAATGCAAAAAATTACCGATAGCGTAGAATATGTTTTTCTACGTTCCACTATTTTTTCTTTCTCAAGAAACCTCTGCCGACAAATTTTTCTTTGCCGAGCAGATAGCTGATAGCCTTGGCGACACTTCGATCAATGCTTTCTTCCGTCTTCAAATGCGAAATATAGCGGACAATTTCTTTACGGTGGGACGGGCTTAAACTCTCGAAAACATCACTGGCGGTTTTGTTTACCTTTAACGCTTTGACAAGCTTAGGATTCGGCCTGATCTCTGGTTTTTCCGGATCGAACGCGATCGTGATCTCGATGAGTTCACCGATCCTTTTCGGCGAATCGTCAAGCATCATCAAATTGATGTAAAGCCGCCAATCACCGCTATATTTGACCAACGTCTGCTTATACGGTTTTCCATTGACCGTGCCGCAGACCGGGATGTGGCCTCTATCTTTCCCAGCCTGTCTGAAAATTTCCTGCAATACCTTTTCAGGCACGAAAACGAACGGGTTGATCCCGATGATCTCGATCGTCGCAGAAAAGTTTAGTCCACTCGCCATTGTTGCTAATCGACCCGTTATCCGCACGTAATTGCAAAATCGTGTAGTTTCATTTTGAAACCTCGCCGGTTTGTTTGAATAATTCGTGGCCGCGAATTTCCAAATAATTGCAGAACGCCCGCAACTTATCTTTGGACTGCCTCTTGATCTCCCAATTCCAAATTAAATAGGCGAGCGGTGTGAAAATAACCGGCAGAATAAATATCAAAAGAAGTTCGCAAGGAACGGCGATCTTTCGTCCAAATGACATATTTCCCAAAGGAATTATTCGCGAGATATGTTCATTGACAGCCTCGACCTTATAGCAGAAATACTGCGTTCCGCGTGCCCTGAAATAATGCTCACCCTGTTCTTCGATCTTCGACGGAAAGAACATAGCCCGCCGGCTGACCTGCCAAAATCCCCCGAGTGTCCACGAACTGTCTTTTTGCATCATCCGCAACGCCCACAGCCGATCACCGTCCAAGATCTGCCGCAACTTATCGACGTTTGCCCGAAAATAAGCAAATTCATTCTCTCCCTCTATTTTGAAAAAGTTTGACATCAACTCGTTGGATTGTCCGTCAAAATATTTCGAGAATGTTAGTGATGTTCGTGTCCACCTTCGTGCGTTCTCCCGTGATAGATTTCCGCACCTGTTTCTAAAAATTCTTTTGACTTTTCAACCATTCCGACGGCTAGGGCTTTTTCCTCCGCGACATTTTGCTCTTTGGCGTATTCACGAACGTCCTGCGTGATCTTCATCGAACAGAAATGCGGTCCGCACATTGAGCAGAAGTGGGCTAGTTTGGCGCCTTCAGCGGGGAGGGTTTCGTCGTGGTATTCGCGGGCGATTATTGGGTCGAGGGCGAGGTTGAATTGGTCTTCCCAGCGAAATTCAAAACGTGCTTTTGAGACGGCGTTGTCGCGTATCTGGGCTCCCGGATGGCCTTTTGCGAGATCCGCCGCGTGTGCCGCTAATTTGTAAGTTATCACGCCGTCTTTTACGTCTTTTTTATTTGGCAAACCGAGGTGTTCTTTCGGCGTAACGTAGCAGAGCATCGCACAGCCGAACCAGCCGATCATTGCCGCACCGATGCCGCTTGTGATGTGGTCATAGCCCGGTGCGATGTCGGTCGTTAGCGGTCCAAGCGTGTAAAAAGGTGCTTCGTCGCAGACCTCTAATTGCTTGTCCATATTCTCTTTTATCAAGTGCATCGGAACGTGACCGGGTCCTTCGATCATCGTCTGTACGTCGAATTCCCAAGCGATTTTCGTCAACTCTCCAAGCGTGTCTAATTCGGCAAATTGAGCCTCATCATTCGCATCCGCGATCGAACCCGGACGTAAACCATCGCCGAGAGAGAACGAAACATCATACGCCTGCATAATCTCGCAGATCTCTCGAAAGCGTGTGTAAAGAAAACTCTCTTCGTGATGAGCCAGACACCATTTCGCCATGATCGAACCGCCGCGAGAAACAATCCCCGTCGTGCGTTTCGCCGTCATCGGAATATATGGAAGTCGCACTCCGGCGTGAATCGTAAAATAATCAACGCCCTGTTCGGCTTGTTCGATCAAAGTGTCACGGTAAATTTCCCAAGTCAGATCTTCCGCCTTGCCGTTTACTTTCTCCAACGCCTGATAGATCGGAACAGTCCCGATCGGCACTGGTGAATTCCGCAAGATCCATTCGCGTGTCGCGTGAATATTTTTGCCCGTGGAGAGATCCATCACCGTATCGGCACCCCATAGCGTCGCCCAACGCATTTTTTCGACCTCTTCCTCGATGCTCGAAGCGATCGCGGAATTTCCGATGTTGGCGTTTATTTTGACAAGAAAATTGCGACCGATGATCATCGGTTCACTTTCGGGGTGGTTGACGTTGTTTGGGATGATCGCCCGGCCGCGAGCGACCTCGTCGCGGACGAATTCGGGGGTTACGAATTCGGGAATTGCGGCACCGAAAGAATTGCCTCGGTGTTGATGATTTAGCGAGGAGCGGTCGCTGCGTTCCGCCTTGCGGACAAGAGTGTCCGCGTTCCGTTCGCGGCCGAGGTTTTCGCGGATCGCAACGTATTCCATTTCGGGCGTTATTATCCCGCGGCGGGCGTAGTGCATCTGCGTGACGCAACTGCCGGATCTTGCTCGTAAAGGCGCTCGGCGGAGGCCCGGGAATTCCTCAAGCGCGCCTTTCTTCCCAGCGGAGCCCTTACTCACGTGCGGGCTACTGACACGGGCGTATTCTTCGGCGCCTATGGTCAGATAGCCGTTGTCTTGCGGCAGGACCTTGCGGCCCTCGTACTCCTCGACATCGCCGCGTGCGACTATCCAATCACGCCGCAAAGGCGGAAGGCCCTCGCGAACATCGCACTTGGCCGCCGGATCGGTCCATACGCCGCTCGTGTCGTAAACGCGAACGGGCGGATTCGCCTCAAGCTTGTCGTCAAAATCTTTCGACGGGCTCAATGCGATCTCGCGAAACGGGACTCGTAAATTATGCTTGTTTTCGTTGACCGTCGAGCCGTTTGTCTCGACGTAGATCTTTTGTGAAGCAGGCAGCTTAACCTGGTCGCTGGTAAGTTCCGTATTACGCCCTTGCTCACGCGCGGGCTTCTGCATTTTGTTCATTGTTTTTCTCCCTTCGTCAGAATTATCTGAATCAGGTTCAATGGGTCGCGTCACTTTTTTAAACGCCTCTCAGCCTAAGCTCCCCAAAAAACTTTCTATATTCTTACACTACAACATAGGTCCAATTTATCGAAGTTTGAACAGGGTCAGGCCCGATCCTGCCTAATGACTATTTTCCGCTATGTGTGGTGGCTAACGGAGAAGCCTGCCAAAAAGTGAAACGATCAGGTGATAAGCCATTCCATTTATCGCAGTGGAGAGATCTCAACAAGAAGGGGGTAAATACATGAAAACCACAACAAATGACAATATGATGACGGCGCTATTCCGTGATCGAAGTGACGCGGACAAAGTTTACGAAAAGCTTCTGGATCACGGGTTTACACACGACCAGGTCAGCGTGCTGATGAGTGAAGAAACGCGTGAGCACTTTGAGGGCAAAACAATTGCTGTCGGCAGCAAAGCGGCGGAGGGGACCGGCGTTGGAGCCGCACTAGGCGGCACGGTCGGAGCGATAGTTGCGGCGATCGCGGCGATCGGTACGACAATTGTGATACCCGGACTTAATTTGATCGTGCTTGGCCCGATCGCGGCGGCTCTCGCGGGTGCCGGCGCCGGCGGAGCGGCTGGCGGGTTGATCGGCGCTTTGGTCGGCTGGGGAATTCCAGAAGAAACGGTCAAACATTATGAAAGCGGCATCAAAGAAGGCGGCGTGGTCCTCGGCCTTCATCCTCGCTCGGTCGTCGAAGCAAATGAACTCGAGAAGATCCTTAAGGACTCGAACGGCGAACGTATCTATCGATAATCTCTATTCTTGGTCAAAAGGGCAGTTTAGGCTGCCTTTTTGGCCGTTTTGCTAAGATCTACTGAGGAAATTCCAAGATGGCGCAGTGTGAAGTTTGCGGTAACGATTACCACCTATCATTTGAAGTAATAACCGGCGGAAAAAAGCATATATTCGATTCATTTGAGTGTGCGATCCATAAACTAGCTCCGGTCTGCTCTCACTGTGGGTGCCGCATTATCGGTCACGGGATCGAAGCAAAGGATACGTTTTTTTGTTGCTCACATTGTGCGGAGCAGGAAGGCGTAGTGGGCGCTGTCGATCATGTCCGCGGCGAGACACATTAGATCGGTCGGCGACCAATGTGTGAGTTCGGTCACCCCGCCCCGGGCGAGAGCGCCTTATCCTTACCAAGTACCCACGTAGTCATACATCGAATATTCCCCACATTAGTGGTCTTGATCGGTTCGAGAAAGCGGCCTCCGATCTTGTCGGCGGAATCTCTCAGAAATTGTTCGTCAACGATGAAACGCTCGGTTCCGTCCGGCAACATATACCGGCCGTTTGTGGTTGGGATCAGCAATTCCTCGATTCCTATCGAAGAGGCCAGCCGCGCAAAGAACATTCCTCCTGGCTTTAGGACGCGCCACATTTCGGCAAGCATTCGACAGAATTGGCCGCGATCTTCCGCGAAATGCAGAACCGCGTTGCATATCACCCAATCGAAACTCTCGTCCGCGAACGGAATTGCTTCGATCGTTGCGGTCTGAAAGTTTTTCGGCGAAAGTTCCGGTGCGAGCTGCTTTGCAAGTTCTCGGGCCCTCGTAACTGAATTGCTGTCAGCATCTATCGCGAAGACCGCAAAGTCGTTTCGCATGAGCCAAACTATATTGCGTCCGCCGCCGCAACCGGCATCGAGTACCTTCATCCCCGGCCGAAAGCGGCCCTTCTGAATTTGATCGAAAAGGTAGATATCAATGTCACCGAACTCTTCGCGGATGCTGATCATTCGTTCTTGTGTTCTCGGTCCCTTGCCGGCAACCGATCTCCCTGCGATTCGGCCTTGTTTTGTACACGTTTCAACAATTCCTTTTCGACAAATGATAACCCAAAGCACATTTCCTGGAAACAAAACGCGGCTCCCGACCGTCCAATAGATATAATAAGGGGATCTATGAGCAACATTTTATATCCATTCCTATTTTCTTTGCTGCTGACCTTTGGATGTTCGAACGCCGCTCCGACCGGCGGATTTCAGGGCACGGCTTTTGAAACGCAGGACAAGATGAAGTTCAAAGTTGAGACCGTTGCAACGGGTTTGGAAGTCCCCTGGGGTTTCGCGTGGCTTCCCGGCGGCGATATGCTGATTACCGAACGGCCAGGCCGCGTCCGAATTCTGGAAAAAGGAAAACTGCGTGCTGATCCGGTTTTTGTCGTACCGGATGTCGAGCCGTCCAGCGAAAGCGGCCTTATGGACATTTCGGTCCATCCGGATTTTTCGGAGAATGCTTTCGTATATCTTGCCTACGCTTACAACGCCGACGGCAAACGGGTAAAGGTCGTTCGCTACAAATACGCGGGCGGCAAATTTACCGAGCCGAAAGTGATCGTCGAGAACATTCCTGGTGCTCCGAACCATGCCGGCACGCGTGCAAGGTTTGGCCCGGACGGCAAACTTTATGTGACAACCGGCGACGCGACCGACTGGAACCTGGCGCAGAACAATGGTTCGCTTGCGGGAAAAACGCTGCGATTGAATGATGATGGAAGCGTGCCAAAAGACAACCCGTTCGTCGGCAAGGAAGGCTACCGGCCGGAGATCTGGTCGACCGGCCATCGCAACGCCCAAGGCCTTGCCTGGCAGCCGGGCAGCGGGCTGATGTTCCAAACCGAGCACGGCCCAAGCGGCTTTGAAGGCCGCGGCGGCGGGGCCGATGAAGTGAACATTGTCGAGGCCGGAAAGAACTATGGATGGCCGACGATCTGGGGAAGCAAAACTCAGGCAGGCCTGGAACCTCCTCTTCTTGAATACTCACCCGCGTGCGCACCGGCGAGCGGAGCGTTTTATGATGGCGATAAATTGCCAGCGTTTAAGGGAAACTTCTTTCTCGGATGCCTGCGGGGCACAAGGATGATCCGCGTTGTGCTCGATGGCCGTAAGGTCGTCCGTCAGGAAAATATGCTCGAAGGGAATCTGGGCCGCATCCGCGAGATCGGCGACGGGCCCGACGGGTTTATCTATTTCTCAACTTCAAACCGTGACGGCCGCGGCTCGCCGGTTAAAGACGACGACCGGATAATGCGGCTCGTGCCCGATAGTGGGAACCGCGAGCCGTAGCGGCCGGGTTCTTATATACATCCTGCCATACAGTAAGGGAAATAAAAGTTGATCTCAATGAGGAATGCCCGGTCGCTAAAATTCAGCCATCAGCTGCCGCGCGTGGTTCTGACTTAGTCTCACGTTTCAGGTGCTTTGTAGTGTGCTCGGTAACTGACGGAACAAGATCGCGTGTTTCCGTTCGGCCCGGCATTTCAACGAAGGCCGCTTGCGGCGAAAGTTGCGGTTCGTCATCAAAACTCTCTTTAGATTCGGGAAGAGACCGTTTCGGGACTGTAAGAAAAACTCCATTGACTATCAGCCCGATTCCGATAAAGAAAGTGATCAGGCCAAGCCCCGCAAGGAATATAAACTCCTCTTTCTGTTGAAAAACCGCAATGATCGAAAGAGCGATCGCCACGCCGACGCCTATCGATGCGACGACCGTGCCGTTCCTTAGACGGCGCAGACGCTTTTCCGCCGGCGATTCGAGGAATTTTTCAACCTCGGGCAAAACGGTCTCGGCAACCGTTTCAAGTTCGGCGGGCGAACGAGCCTCGCGGATCTTTGCCGCCACGGCACGTCCTATCTCGTCACGGGCCGACATTGCCGATTCGGTAATGCTGTCCGGCCGTGCCAGCGCCGACCGAACGGGCCGCATGTCGATGCCGCAAGCCCGACAGAATTTATTCGATTGTTGGTCTTCAAGACCGCAGCCCGGACAAAACATTTGTGACATCAACTCCGTTTCTTCTAACGATATTCTAAATTATCTTGTTTCAAACTTTCGCCGCGGTTTATTTATCCGGTTCTCGATCTTCGGAATAAGTGATAGGTGAGAAGTGATAACTTTCGGCCGAAACTACTTATCAGTTTTCACCTATTCCCGGAGAGTTATTTGGTTTCGTTCTCAAGCAATTTCTTGGCTTCCAACAACTCTGCCTTATGTTCCTCGGTCACGACCGGATAACGCAGATCGAGCGATTCCAGCCTGTTTACGATGATCTCGGAAACCGCGAGCCGCGTAAACCATTTCTTATCGGCGGGAATTATGTACCATGGAGAGTTGGTAGTCGAGGTTGCGGCGATCGCTTCGGTATAAGCTTTCATATAATCGTCCCAGTGGCCGCGTTCCTTTACATCACCCATCGAGAATTTCCAGTTCTTTTCCGGTTCGTTTATGCGGTCAAGGAAGCGCTGTTTTTGCTCTTCCTTTGACACGTTCAAAAAGAATTTCAGAATGTGCGTGCCGTTTTCGGTCAAATGTTCTTCCCAATCGCGAATGTGTTTGAACCGCTTTTTCCAGATGTTTTTGTCGTTTTTCAGTACCGGCGCCATTTGCGAACCTTGCAATATTTCAGGATGCACGCGGACGACCAGGACCTCTTCATAATGCGAACGGTTAAAGATGCCGATCTTGCCGCGTTCCGGCAGGGCTTTCTGACATCGCCAAAGATAGTCGTGGTCGCGCTCCTCGGCTGACGGCTGTTTGAATGAGACTACGTGACAGCCCTGTGGGTTAACGCCGCTCATAACGTGCTCGATCGCCCCGTCCTTGCCCGCCGCATCCATCGCCTGGAATATGATGAGAAGCGAACGCATATCTTCGGCATACAAAACGTCCTGAAGTGCACGCATGCGTTCGACATTTTTCGCAAGGTCTTTCACCGCTTCCTTTTTGTCGGTATAATCGCCGGTGAAACCGGTCGCGTGTTTTTTGAGTTCGAGTTTTGATCCTTCTTTGATGAGAAATT
>JBGTJP010000004.1:0-12808 GCA_041745075.1 Pyrinomonadaceae bacterium
CGGCGGCCGGGCACCAACCTTCATCTGCAGAATCTTCAAACATCCTGCCAGACACCTCCGCCCGAGGACGCAGCGATGCGTTCCCTGCCAATGCCCGGCCGCCGGAAACCGAACCTTCGAATGTGAGACGCCTCGGCAAGGAGATCGGCGAAGCCTTTGCCAAATATGAACGGATCGAAACAGTCTTGCAGACCGTTCTGACACGCACCGACTCGGCCAAATCGCTCTGGACGACCATCGGCGGAACGGCCTGGCAAGCCCTCTGGGCGGTCGTCTCATTTTTTATCGGCCTGCCGCGCGAGGTGTGGCTGGCCGTAGCCGTCATCGCCGCGGTGCTGATGATCATTTACCTTTACCGGCAGTTCGCGTTGGGACGCATCCGCGAAATGTACGGTCTCTTATTTATGGCGCCGAGAGGCGGAGCGGCACCAACATCCGCCGACAAAACTTATGAATGACATAAAGAATATTTTCCTGGCGTGGATAAGCGCCAGCTCGCCGGTGGTTGCCGCGGTCGCATCCGACGCGGGCCTCACCATTCTTTCGGCGGTAATTCTGCCGGTACTCTTTTTCGCCGTCGGAAAAACCATCGACGTTCTGCTGCAGATCCACCTTCGAAAACGCACCACAGGCAGAAACACGACCGGTAGCGAGTGTGCCCTTGACCACGATGCTCCGTTGTCATCAGTTTCAGTACGCAAAATACAACAAGATGAGGAAAAGCCGTGACCCCAAAAATGAAGCTCTACATTGCTCTCGCCGCCGTGTCACTTTTCACCGCGATCATGATCGGCTCTTCGCTTTGGTCCGATCAAAAGATCGCGAAATTGGGACGCGAACTCGAAACCGCAAAACAGGCCGCAAAAATAAGTGAGGCACTCGCCCGCGAGCTCGAGCTGAAGGCGGCCGGTTACAAACACAAGATCGAATATTTGGAGGAATCGCTATCGGCCCTCTCGCTGATCGCAAACAAACAAGATGGAGAACTCAAGACTCTCAAAACTGATACTAACGACGCTCGTCTCGATGTCCGCCGTGCTCGCACTGTCCAACGGATCGAAAGCACAACCGCCGAACTCTGCACCAAACTCGCAGCCCTCGGCCACGCATGCGATTGATCCGTCGCCGTCCCAAACCGTCAGAACCGTGAGCGGTATTCCTGAACTCGTCAACGCATGTGCCGCCGCCGCGGACGAACTTGCGGCAACACGTCGTCTCACCGACGCTCTCGAACGCGAGAACGCAGCACTTCGCGAACGGCTTGAAACGGCGGCACGGACCGAGGCCATTCTAAAAGAATTAAGTGAGACGCGCCGCACCGAAAACGAAGCGCTCCGTGACGTCGTCTCAGCCAAGAACGAGACCATCGTCGCCAAAGATGCGGCGCTGGCAAAACAGGACGAACTCGTCAAGGATCTGAAACGCCGAAGATCGTCACCCTGGAAACGCGTCGGCGACATTCTGATCGGCGTCGCCGTCTCAAGCTTAATCAAATAGATCTTCTCCGTGCTCTCTGTGTCTTTCCTCCGTGTGCTTTGTGTTGAAAAAAATTCTCAACACAGAGCACACAGAGTGAAGACACAAAGAACGCAAAGTAGAAACAAAAAAAACTATGAACATCAACATCGAACAAGCAATCGAAAACCTGAGAAAAAACAACCGGCGTTACGCCAAGCTCGAACGCTATTACAGCGGCGTCCATGAACTGAGCTTTGCGACCAAGAAATTCGAGAACGCCTTTGGGTCGCAGTTTCGCGAATTTGCAATGAACCTCTGCCCGGCGATCTGTGACGCCGTCAAGGACAAGCTGAAGATAGCGGATTTCGGCATCGAACAAACGATCGGAAACGAGTGTGCGGACGGCTCGGCCGCCGATGCCGCCGCATCACACCTCAAACGCATCTGGGACGCGAACCGCATGCATCTCCGTTCAGGCGAAGTGCACAAGGAGGCGCTCAAAAACGGCGACGCGTACGCCATCGTTTGGCCGGACGAAAGTGGCCGGGCGCGGATCTTTCCTAACAACGCCGCCAATATTTCGGTCACCTGCGACGAAGAGAATGCCGGTCGAATAAAGAATGCCGCCAAATTCTGGCGCACCGCCGACAAGCATACGCGGCTCAACCTGTACTTCCCCGACCGGATAGAAAAATATGTGACGGCCAAGGAGAGCGAAAGCCATTTACCCGAGGCATCGGAATTCGTTCCCGTCGTCACCGGCCGCACCGACCCACCTCAACCCGAGCTCTTCGATGGAGCAAGAATGCAGCCCAAAGACGGCCACACTGTCCCGAATCCATTTGGCATCGTCCCCGTCTTCCATTTTGCGAACAACGCCGATATCGGAATGCCCGGCCGTTCCGAGCTCGAAGCGGCGATCCCGATCCAGGACGGCCTGAACAAATCCGTACTGGATATGCTGGTAGCAATGGAATTTTCCGCTTATCGACAACGCTGGGCCGCCGGCATCGAGCTGGAATATGACGGTGATGGCAAGGCCGTCGCTCCATTCAAGGCGGGCATCGACCATTTGTGGATCGCCCAGGATCCGAACTCCCGCTTCGGCGATTTCGAAGCTGCCCAGCTCGATCAGTTTCTCAAGGTCAAGGACAGCTTTCGCATCGACCTAGCCAGCGTTACCGGTACGCCGCTCCATTATCTGATGCCGCATATGCGCGGCCAGCCAAGCGGCGAAACGCTCAAGAAAAGCGAATCGCGCTTTATCGCCAAGGTCCGCGACCGCCAGGCTGCATTCGGCCAAACCTGGTCCGACCTAATGGAATTCGCCCTGCTTATCGAAGGCCGCCGCGGCGTACGCGTCACCACTCGATGGGAAGACCCTTCCCCAATGTCCGACCGCGAACGGCTTGAGAATATCCTGCTAAAGAAACAGATCGGCCTGTCAGCGGAGCAGGCCTTGAACGAGGCGGGGTATGGTAAGACGGACATCGAGAGAATTCTTGAATAGCGAACTGAGTTCTTTGAAAAACCTGTCGAAACGTTTGAAAACCTTTCTTTATTGATTGGAATTGAAAATGCTTTGTCTTGTTCATCTCATTCCTTCTTGTTCATCTTTTTCCGTGGCAAAAAAGCGAAATCACTGAAAAAAGATGAATAAGAAGTAAGTAAGATCCGATACAAGGTTTAGTCGGAGTCTAGGTTGTTCAAAGCCTCTAACTGGAATTACCTTCGATCATTTTCCGGCGCGCCAGGAGTTTTGCGGGGTCGTTGGTAATTATCGATCTCAGCCCGAGCCTTATTCCGCGTTTTATCCATCGGGGGTTATCGGCGGTCCAGATATTTACGGGCAGGCCGAATTTGGCTGCTTTCTCCATTAGTTTTTGTGTAGCCAGAGAATAATGGATCGATAATTCATCGGCACCAAACTCGGCGGCAATATTCACAAGATGTTTTTCTTTTCTAAGCATGGCCATTATCTTTGGGGCGAAGAGGGCCGCGGTTCGAACCTGCGGCAGCTGTATTTTCGCCAACGGAATAACAGCCAGCCGAAAACTCTTGACAATGACCTGCGACAAAAGCTGCGAATCCTTTAGAACGCGGCAGACAGCCGCCGTCAGGGCATCGGTCGCGCCTTCACCGCACTTAAGTTCGATAAAAATGAGGCCATCGAAATCGCCGATAAATTCCAGGGTACGGGCCAGGGTAGGAATTCGTTCGCCGCTAAACATGGCGGTACCGTTGTCCGGCGCGTCGAACCACGACCCCACGTCTATCCGCCCAAGTTCTTTTGAGGTGAGGCTTGAAACCGCCGCGTCTCGCCCGCTGGTGCGGGCCAGTGTGGCGTCATGGAACACGACCGGAACGCCGTCACGTGCAAGCCGCACGTCGAGTTCGATGCCGTCCGCCCCGACATCGATCGCTTTACTGAACGCCGCAAGCGTATTCTCCGGGGCCCAGGCACTTGCTCCGCGGTGGCCGATTATCAACGGGCCGGTGCATTTTTTTTTCATTGGATCAGGACTCGGTGGATCAGGACTCGACGGCCTGTTTTTTTTCCAGGAGGAAGATCGACTTTGACCAACCGATCGGCTCCGTAACCGGAAATTTATGATTCCCAACGATATTAAAGTACTGTTGCGAGATCTTTCTTACATTTTCGACCGGGTGGAGCCTGAACTTGTACAAGAATTCGAGTACGGTGCCGACCAGCGAAGGTTTGACCGGTATTAATACCAGCTTGCCGCCAGGTTTAAGGACGCGCGACATTTCTCGCAAGCCATTGTCGAGTGACACATATTCAAGTACCCCGCAGGTCAGGACAAGGTCGAAGGTGTCGTCCGCAAAAGGCAGGTCGAGAATATTTCCCTGAACAGCCGAGATCCTTCTGTGGTCGGCCTTTTTCTCTTTTCTGAATTGTTCCCTGGCGATCTCCAAAGATTTTGCCGAGAGGTCGAAAGCGACGGTTTGGCGCGGCCTGAAACCCGCCTCCTGAAACCCAAGCGTGACTATGCCGGTTCCGCTGCCACCGTCGAGAACAAGGGATTCCGGCCCGATCTTGAGGTCAAGCGAACGAAGGTATTTCGCCACCGAGGCCTTGTAACCGTTCACCTTTAGGGCAAGGTTGTGCACCTCGGCTATGCGATCGTAAAAGCTTTGTGTCCTGGTTTTTGGGGCCGCAGCTTTTTTTGCTTTCATGCTCTATTTTTCTGCCAAAAGCTTCAACATCACCGCGCGTAATTCTTCGATCCTGGTCGGGTTGGTACCGCTTTCGATATAGCGTATCACGCCCTTGCGGTCTATCAGAACCGCGGTCGGCAGCCCGGTTGCGGCGTATAACTGCTGCGATGCATTGTCCTTAACAACTACGAAATCATACGGCAGCCCGTGTGTGTCTTTGAAACGTTTCAAAAATGCGATCTCGGTCGGATTATCCATCGGCGAGCCATCGGCGTGGCCGTAATACCGCGTAACGCCGAGGACGACAAGGCCGTCTCCCGCAAGATCGCGGTGCCATTCGGCCAGCGACGGAAATGCGTCAAAACATGGGCCGCACCATGTGGCCCAAAAATCAAGCAGAACGACCTTGCCCCGCAAACTCTGAAAGGTTTTAGGTTTGCCCGGAAACCATTGGTCGATGCTGTCCAACTCCGGTGCCAGTTCGCCGAGAAGCTTGTATTGCTTCTCGCGCTTTTTTAGAAGTCTGATGGTTTGGTCCTGGGCCGGATTTGAAGGCATTTCCTTACCGGCCTGAATAAGAATATCAAGGTACAATTCCATCGCCGCCGGCTTGCGGCCGCTTTCTATCATATAGGCGATCAGTTTGTCCGCCGCGTATGCGAAGAGGCTTGGCGAACCGATGATACCTGCCGTTTTTCTTAGATCCGCCAGCGTGTCGTCGGCTTCTTTTACACTGCCCAGCGCCCGGTGTGCCTCAAACAGGACCATGCCGGTATCAAGAGCTTCGTCTAGTCCACGCTGCGAAACGCCGCCATCCACAACTATCGCCCTGGCAAGCCGGTAAGCCTCGGCGGCATGCGGAACCGCTCCGGTCATTTTTTTCTCCGCCGTGTATGCCTTGGCGAGCTCGACCTCGATTCGAAGAACGTCGCTTTGCCTGACAGGCACGTTCTTCTTGTACTCGGCCAGAAAACTCAGTGCATCGTCAAAACTTTTCCGTTTTGCGGCAACGATCGCGATGGTCGTTCGCGCGGTTTGGCTTCTTTCCGGCGCTACGTCGCTGGCTGCAAGATATTTTCGAAAGGCATCGTTCGCACCATCCAGATTTGCCGCCATCCAATGAAGCAGCCCAATGTAATAAAGGTCCTCTCCGGCCAAATTTGTCCGGACCGCCGCGATCGCCGCATATTTTGCCGCAAGCTGCTTCTGTTCCTGTTCTGTCTGAAGCCGAAGCCGTTCGCTAAATGGCACCTTTTTAGCCTCATATTCCGCAAATTTTGCCTTGTTGTAACCGTTGGCCTCGTCGAACATCGCTTTGACCGTTACATCCTGGCCGACCGTCGATGACTGGCCTTGCGGAGTCGCCTGCGGTGCAACCCGGCGCGACTGGGCGCCGATCGACACAGCCGCAAAGAGTAATGTAATAGTGAGAAAAAACTTCATTCGTTTAAAGTGATGCCGTCTTAGTGCTTCCGCGTATCAGGCGTTCCGGCCCAAAAAGCCGAGGATATTCGGAACCCGTTCCGCTTACGATCTCTTCCGCGACTATCTTCGCCGTTATCGGCGCAAGCAGAATGCCGTTGCGATAATGGGCGGTCGCCGCGAAAAGGCCGTCATAACCCGGAACTGGCCCGATGACAGGCAGCCCGTCGCCGGCGTATGGCCTTAGGCCCGCCCAGTTTTCGGCGACCTCGGCCGCTGACAGAAGCGGTGCGATCTCAGCAGCACTTGTCCTCAATTGTCCGACCGCTTCCATGGTAGTCGAATCGTCAAAGCCCAGATCTTCAACCGTGGCACCCGCCAGAATACGGCCATCCGCCCGCGGTACCAAATAGCCGCGCGGGCTATAGATCACCCGTTCGAAAAACCTCCGCGGCATGGCGAAGCTTATCATCTGCCCGCGAATAGGTTTAACGGCGAACGGGACACTAGCGTCCCCGATTTTGATGAGCGATGTCCATGCACCGGTTGCTAGAACAGTGGTCCCGCCCAGGATCCGTCGCCCGCCCGCCGTAATGCCTATGACCCGCGAGCTCTCCAAAATAAGAGTGTCCGCACGGGTTTCATCGATAATTTTGATGCCATTTAGCCGAGCGTAAGCCTCAAGAGCTGATAGCAATTTTCTGTTTTCCACTTGCCAGTCGTTAGGAAAATAGAGGCTTTCCCTGACGTTTTCGGAAATTCGCGGTTCGGCCTGAAGCGTTTCGGCGGCCGAAAGCCTTTCGAGTTGAATACCGGCCTCCTGCTGACGTGCAAATCGGCTGTCAAGGTGAATGGAATCTTCCTCGGTAAACGCGGCATACAGCGTTCCGCTCCGGTCGAGCTCGATGTCGATACCCGTTTCATCCTTGAGCTCGCCCGCAAGCTCCGGAAACATCAACCGCGATTCATCGCACAAACGGTAGAAATCATCCACGGCTTCATTCTCGGCGTTCGGCGCAAGCATTCCCGCCGCCGCGAACGAGGCCTCATGCCCCGGTTTTCCACGTTCAACGATCGCGATACTGCCCGCACCGCGAACGTGCAGCCGGCGGGCCAAACTCAGCCCGATAACCCCGCCGCCAACTATCAATACATCGAAATTCGCCAATTAGTTAGACTTGTCCTTTATGGTTTGCGCCTGTAAATTAGGCTTGTAATCTTATTTTGCAAAAATCGTCCGAAAACGAAAAACCCGCTAAATGAAACATAATATCACTCTAATTCCCGGCGACGGCATCGGCCCCGAGATCATTGCCGCCACGGTCCGCGTTATCGAGGCAACGGGCGTCGATATTGAATGGGAAACTCAGATCCTGGGAGTACAGGCGCAGGAGAAATTTGGTTCAACACTTCCTGACGTCACGATCGATTCCATAAGGCGGAATAAGGTGGCGCTGAAAGGCCCTCAGATGACGCCGATCGGCAAGGGATTTACGTCGGTCAACGTCGGCCTGCGAAAAGCTCTTGACCTTTACGCTAACGTGCGGCCGGTAAAGGCCCTGCCGAATGTGCCCTGCCGTAACCCAGACCTGGACCTCGTCATTGTCAGGGAAAATACCGAGGATCTTTACGCAGGTCTTGAGCACATTGTCGTACCGGGCGTTGTCGAAAGCATCAAGATCATTACGGAAAAGGCCTCGACACGGATCGCCAAATACGCCATTGAATACGCCCGCGATAATGGCCGCAAAAAAGTGACCGCCGTCCATAAGGCCAACATTATGAAGCTTTCCGACGGGCTGTTCCTGGAATGCTTTTTCAACGTCGCAAAGGATTTTCCAGAGATCGAAGCCGACGACAAGATCGTTGATAACTGCTGCATGCAGCTTGTCATGCGGCCCGAACAATTTGACGTGCTGGTGCTCGAAAATCTTTACGGCGACATCGTATCCGACCTGTGCGCCGGGCTTATTGGCGGGCTTGGGCTGGCACCCGGTGCGAACATTGGCGAGTTAGGCGCGGTGTTCGAGGCGGTGCATGGTTCCGCCCCAGACATTGCCGGACAGGGAATTGCGAACCCGACTGCGCTCATACTTTCAGCGATCCTGATGCTAAACCACATCGGTGAAAAAGAGGCGGGACGAAAGCTCAACGATGCTCTGCTGGCCGTTTTTGCGGACGGAAAATCCATCACAAAAGACCTTGGGGGCAACGCCAAAACCAACGAATTCGCCCGGGCAATCGTGGAGAAGATCCAGTCTGCTCAGGACGCCCGGATTTCTGCGTAAACAAAGATCTAACTCGGCAATAAGTGAAAAGTCATAGCTGAAAAGTGATAGTTTCGAATATTCTATGCGTTTTTCAGCTTTCATTTCTCACTTTTCACTTGTTCCGAATAAACACACGATTTTTTTCAAGGTTTTTTCCAAATTTATTCACGCAACTCCAAGCAGGTTTACCCGTTCTAATAGTGTAGGCCGGTAAACTGTACGGGAGGAGATCATGAAAACATTAGTATTTTTACTCGCGGTTTTGATCGGCGTAAACGCCGCATCGGCCCAAACCCCGGAAAAATTCACTCTCCGCCCGGGCCAGCAGAAAGTCGTTCATAAAAGCCGTATTGCCATCAAGTTTATTGCCGTTACCGAAGAATCCCGCTGCCCCGAAGGCGTAAACTGCATTTGGGCGGGCGTGGCCAAACTCAAAATAAAGGTGCGCAAAAACGGTAAGACCGCCGAATTCGAGCTGGACACGAACCAGTTGGACAAACCCGCCAATTTCGCCGGTTATGAAATAAGGCTCCTCTCTTTGTCGCCATATCCCAAATCCGGCTCGACCATCGGAGCCGACGCGTACAGGGCGACTTTTACGATCTCCGCACCGCCTAAATGACCTCACAATGCTAAGTCGGCAATTTGGAGGGGGGTGTTTCTATGAAAAAGTGCGGGAAATACCCCGACCGAGCAGGCGGTTATATTCGGTATTTACGATTTGGTAACATTCGCATGCGGCCGACTCCAGCCCCTGCCTGTCGAGTACGCTGATCGTGCCGCGCCTATTTTCTATCAATTTTTTGGCGGCTAATTTCCGAGCAGCCAGCGTTATGCCCTCGCGGCGGACGCCGAGCATATTCGAGATCAGATCGTGGGTCATCACCAGGTTGTCCGAATCCAGCCGGTCATGGCTTAAAAGCAGCCAACGGCACAATTGTTCTTCGACGGCGTGCAGGCGGTTGCAAGCCGCGGTTTGAGAGATCTGCGTCATAATTGCCTGAGTGTAACGCAGCAAAAGATTCTGGAACCTGCCGGCCCTAGCGAATTCATCCTTCAAATCCTTCGGCCTCATTCTCAAGATGTCACCCGCGCTTTGAATGATCGCCCGGCTTGTTGTCGTTTCTCCGCCCAGAACGAGCGCGACGCCGACCATTCCGTCATTGCCGATAATTCCGATCTCCGCCGTTCCGCCGTTTTCCATTAGATAAAGCATCGACACGACCGCTGTCGTCGGAAAATAAGCGAAATCCATCACTTCGCCCGATTCATAGATCACGTGTCCGAGCTCGAGTGTCACAAACTCCAGTTTGGATGCAACGCGCTCAAGCTCGTCATCGTGCAGTGAATCGAGCAGATGATTCTTACGCGCATGTTTAAGGTCGGCATTTGAGGACATGGTCTAGTATTTGATTTCTAGTACGGAAGGACAAAAAAGTCAAATAAAATTTAATCAAAAACCACAATACCATTATGTGTGATAACGCACAGACTCAACAATACTGCCTCAACTTAATTGAAAAAAAACATATTTGTGCGGCAGCACACATTGTGACCCGCGACTCCTGTGGCTGCATTTATTAACTATTGCGCCGGCTGACCGGCGCGTATGCTCAAGAGAACCCAGTAAAAGCGGGGGGGGGGGGATTTCCTAAAGCCCGGGGAAATCGGCAAAGTAAGTGTTGAAGCGCACCGACGCACCTCGGCCGACGCGATATTATAGTTAGCATACCAACGGGGGTATTTGAGTGATTCTTCGACATACATGAGTTCGTTTGAACAAATTATTTTACCAATCGAAGAAAACCACCTGCTTATAAACAAGGGGGAACAAGGGGGATGGGAAGGACGGCGTTCCCGGATGCCGTCTTTCATTTTTTCATCTCCAGCGCGGGAAATGACATCAATTGTCCGGACACTTCAATTCGTCGTTTACTACCCAAAACTTTTGTTGCGTGTTCTCCTCGGGTTTCATCACACGCCAAACCCTCTTGATTTGGTTTGGCGGTGGCACTACTGGAAATTCAAGAACGAACGGTCCCGGGACGGACGGAACTAATTTGAAGAATAAACCGATAAAGATCATCAAGCGAAAGGACGCGGAAGCCGCGGCCGTAATCGCGGCGGCACGAATCAAGATTCCGTTTTCAGGTAGAAAAGCGCAGGACGGATCGTTGCGCCGGAACCTGTCCTCAACTGTCGCGCTATGGATCCTCGAGCGGAAAAATAATCGGACCATCGAAGAAGATGCGGCGATCAGAATGTTAGACGGCAGTGTTCAATTTGAGATATTAGAGACAGCTTGACAATGGGTCAAGAACACACCTATCAATGCGACCGAACTGGCCCACATCGGACGGAAATCGCCCAAACGTTCCAACGGCTTGTTAAAGGCGATCGCTCCGCCATCGAAGAATGCATCGATATGTACGGAGTTTGGATCTGGCAGATCGCGGTGGCGTTTGCCGACTCGAATGACGCCGCCGAGATTATTGCGTGCGACATCTTTCAGACCGTTTGGAAAAACGCGGATCGAACCGCCGCCAGTCCGCTTGATGACAGGAAGCTGATCACGCTGATTGCCTCGATCGAACTGCAATTTGGGTCGCGGGCCATTCAAAAAAAGAGACCTGGCCGGGAGATGGAAGAAGGGAAGACAGCTTTCACGCAATCGCAAGAGACGGCGTGAAAGCATTTGGGAAAAGGAGAAATATATGTTGTGGACAATAATTGTAATACTTTTGGTTTTGTGGCTTTTGGGATTCGGGTTTGCCGGGGCGGCGGTTGGAAATCTTGTTCATATCCTTCTGGTAGTGGCAGTCATCATTCTTGTTGTGCAGTTAGTACAGGGACGACGGGCGTAGTTTCCGAACTTCCCCAAATATCGCCGTACCAATCGCGAGGTTTCCGGCGCTTTTCCTATGGTGATGGATGATCCGGATTCTTTTGCTATGTGACTTGGCGTGGTTCATCTGCCGCCCCGTCGGTTAAGTCCGGCGTACGGCCGAGGATGCCCAGGGAATGGTCAACTTCCGTCACGAGTTCGTCATACACCGTGTCGGAGATCAAGCCCGAACTCAGCATTTTGGCCAGGGCTGAACGTTGGGCATTCAGCCCTTCTCGCATCGCGTCTTCGCGTTCCTCCAATTGCAGTTCGGGATGCTGCCTGAGCAGATCGTCCTGGGCTTTCAAAGCGTCATCGACCTGCTTTTCCAGTTCGGGTTGCACCTGCTGCCACATCGACACCGAAAACAAATTACCCCGGTACATATCCTTAATATGGTTCAAGGCTGCCTGCGTCGCGATCAGACGCCCGTGCCTGCGTTCGTACTCTAGTTCGAGATCGGGCGCGACCCCCAGGCCGAGACGCCTCATCAACAATTGCATTGTCGTACCCTGGGCCAGCAGTGTGAACAGCACCACGCCAAACGTCATTGTGCGCAGGAGTTCACGGTCGGCCAGAGCTGCGGGCAGGCTTAAAGCCAGCGCAAGGCTGATCGCCCCGCGCAGCCCGCCCCAGAAGAGAACGTGTTGATAGTTAAGCGGAACTTTGTTCGTCAGCCGCAGGTTCGTTAGGGCCGTCAGGCCATAGATGACCAAGGCACGGCTAAGCATGACCGCCGCGAGCGCGATCGCTATCGGCAAAATGTTCGCTCCGATCTCGCGCAGATTCACGTCAAGCCCGATAAGCAAAAAGACGAGCGAATTTGCGACGAAGGCGAGGAATTCCCAAAAATTAAAGAGTACGATCCGGGTCGTGGGTGACATTCCTTTTAGGCCTACGTTGCCGGTGATGATGCCCGCGGCGACCACCGCAAGAACCCCTGAGACGTGAAACCGTTCTGCCGCAAGATAGGCTCCGAACGCAAGCACCGTCGTCAGCATTGTCTCGATCAGATAATCATCGACCCTTGCTATCACCTGTGCGGCGATCCAGCCCAACCCTATGCCGATAAGCAGGCCGCCCGCCGAAACGCGAAAGAAATCAACCGTAGCTGTCAGAAGATCGAACGTTCCCCCGGCTTCGCCCGAATGTCCGGTACCGGCCGCCAATGCAACAATGAGAAGCAGTTTGAATACGACGATCGCCGTACCGTCGTTAAAGAGGCTCTCGCTTTCAACCAGGGTCGTAAGCCTTTTCGGCGCACCCAGCGCCTTAAACAGCGAGACGACCGCAACCGGATCGGTCGCCGCGATCAGGGCCCCAAAGACAAGGGCGCTCGACATGGAAATGCCGACGCCCCACGAGACAATTGCCCCTACAATAAAGGTCGTCAGCAAAACTCCGGGAATCGCAAGGCCGACTATCGGAAGCCAATTTTCCCGCAGATTCTTGAATTCAAGATGAAATGCGGCTTCAAAAACCAACGGAGGGATAAACAGAGACAAGATCAGCTCAGGCGTAAGGGCGATCTCAAGCGGCTGCTGAAAAGTGATCAACAAGCCGACAACCACAAGAGCGACCGTGTACGGAATTC
>JBGTJP010000005.1:0-32646 GCA_041745075.1 Pyrinomonadaceae bacterium
GGCCGCTATTCCGAGATAATCGGAACGGAACTGGGTTGGGGCGCGGACGAGATAGAAGGAGCGGCCGTCGCCGGTTACCTGCACGATGTGGGCAAGCTGACCGTCGAGCGCAAGATAATCAACGCACCGTACCGAATAAACGCAAAAGAATCAGCCGAGTTGAACAAACACCCGGCTGTCGGTTTTGAAATACTTTCGCCGATCCATCATCCCTATACTGACGTGCCGCTCGCGGCAAAATATCATCACGAACGGCTTGATGGGCATGGATATCCGGACGGTCTCTATGACCGGCAGATCCCATACATCGCGAAGGTCGTGAATCTGGCGGATTCGTTCGACGCGATGACCACCGACCGGCCATATCGTCGCAGGCGGCCGGCAAATGATGTGTTTGAAGACCTGCAAAGAAATGCGGGCAAACAGTTCGCACCCGAGATCGTTTCCGCCTTTTTCAATGGAATTCTGAAGGAACTGAACGGCGAGGTAAAAGACAAAAAATTCCGCAAAATGCTCGGCCGTGAGTACATGGAGACCGAAGGCCTCGCTATTTCGCTAAAAACTGCCCTCAATTCAATGACGCCAACCTCGCCGCTGACGATGATCAATACGGCATAAACAGACAAACTTAGCTGCCTGTTCATGACTTCCTTATCCTTCCTGAGCAGCATGTTGACGATTTGATTCCGGTCAACAACTTTCTCCTTTGCGAGTGTCTTTACAAACTCGGCGATTTCCGGCACCACGGCTAACTTTCTAATAGATGGACAAATTTCTTCGCGGCCAGCGAAAGGCTTCTGTCGGTCCGATAGATAACACCCACCGGCCGGGTCCATTCCTTTTCGACCAAATTCAGGACGGCAAGGTGACCGGTCCGCTGTTCGTCCGTAACCGATGGCTGGGGCAAAATGGCCAAGCCGAAACCGACCTGGACGGCACGTTTTATCGTCTCGATATTGTCGAATTCGGCAACCTTTTTTACTTCGACGCCCTGGTTTTTCAGGATGCGGTCGATTGCCTTGCGGGTAGGAGTGTCGCGTTCGAAAAGTACAAAATCCTGCCCGTCGAGCGCCTTGGCCTTGATCTGGGTCCGCTTTGCGAACGTATGGTCGGGCGGACAGATCAGGACCAACCGATGGGCCGGCATTTGCACGATGGTAAGTCCCCTTCTCGGCTCAGGGAATGCGAGCACGCCGAGTTCGACCGATCCGTTCAGGACGTCGCGAACAACCTTGGTGGTACGCGAATATTCAAGATCGATCTTTGCGGTCGGGAACTTAGACATAAACTCGCCTACTTTTGCCGGCAGCTCATGCAGCCCGACGCTGTACGTGCATGACACTTTCACGCTGCCGCCGATCTTGCCGACAAGCCCGCGAAGGTTTTCATTCAACTGATCGTAAGCGGCAAGAACATTCTTACATTCGCGATAGAAAACCTCGCCGGCAGATGTCAGCTTGACCTCTCGCCGGCCGCGCACTCGCTCAAGCAGCCGGCGTTTGAACTTTTCTTCCAGAGTGCGGATCTGTTGGCTGACCGCCGACTGAGTGACAAAGTTGCGTTCCGCGGCCAATGAAAAGCTTTGAAGATCGACCAGATCGCAAAAAACTTTTAGCGTCTCGATATGCATGCACTTCAAATATAAATATTTCTTAAGGCGAAACGCAAGCGTATTCATTTTCACTAATAACTCATCGCATATATAATTGTTTTTTACAGGCGGTTGAAGGAGAGGCTATGATCTATGATCCACAGATCAACCTTGGCACTGCGCGGGCCGAATATTTTCGTCGCAGCGGGTTTCCGCTCGACGGCGGTTACTCCGAGCGTTGGATAAAGGTAAAGGTTTGGCACGTCCCAATATGGCTGCCGAATACCGAGGGTCGAAGGCGGGCCGTAAAACTTCACGATCTGCACCATGTGCTGACCGAGTATCCGACGACTTGGCGAGGCGAGGCCGAGATTTCGGCGTGGGAGATCGGCTCCGGCGGGTTGCAAAAGTTCTGGGCCGGATGGTGGCTTGACCTGATGAACGTCGCCCAGGGCATAATAATTAATCTGGGCGGGGTATATAGAGGTTTTATGCGAGGCCGTCAGACGAGAAATCTTTATGCAGCCGAGTTCAACGAAGAACTGCTCGATTCACTTGTCGGAGACTAAAGCTGGAGGACAAAATGGGGCCTTCAAGCTTTAGGGATCATGCAGTATTCGCATTTTGGGTGACCGCAAGCGCCCTAACCTATCTTTTGTCTGTTGGTCTGCCGCTTGCACTTCCGGTACTTATCGCGTACTTCATTTTTCTCGTCTAGATTGTGCTGATATATTAGGTGTAATAAGCCAGAAGTTCGGTTTGATTTACGCGGCTGTTGATTTTGGATGAGTATTCGCCTTAGCAACACATTTCTTTTGCGTAAGCTGCACCAGCTGACGGGCGTCGTTCCGCTCGGGCTGTTTTTCTTCGTGCATATGTTCACGAATTCAAAGGCGTTGAACGGTGAAGCGTCATTCGAAAAAGCGGTCCAGGATATTCACGATATTCCATATCTGCTGTTTCTCGAGATCTTTGGCATATTTTTGCCGCTGATCTTTCATTCGGTTTACGGCGTCATAATCTCAAGCGAAGCAAAGCCCAACGTCCTTTCGTACAGCTACGGACGAAACTGGTTTTACGTTATGCAGCGGGCGACAGGAATATTCCTGTTCTTTTTTATATTTTTTCACATCCTGAACTTTCGCTTTGGATTGATCCCTGGTTTGAATGAGACACCGATCGCGGGCCATGCAAGCTCGGCATTCAATATTGTTTCATACGAGTTCGCCATTCCGTGGGTTATGGCATTGTATATTCTTGGCATCGCCGCGACGGCGTGGCATTTGGCCTACGGGTTTTGGCTATTCGCGGTCGATTGGGGAATTATTATCGGCGACCGTGCACAGCGGCTGGCTCTTTATGGATGTGCGGCCTTGGCAATGGGACTTTTTGGTATCGGAGCGAATGCCGCCGTTGCGTTCGTGCGGCCTTGCGGTTTGCTCCCTGCCGCCCTTTGCGAAAAGCCGTCGCCGGCAAAGAAACTTGAAACACCGACTAGATTCTAGGTTTATATGGCATCATCAAAATTTGCGATCGTTGGCGGCGGACTGGCTGGCCTGGCAGCGGCGATGAAGCTTGCCGAAGCCGGGCACGAGGTCGATTTGATTTCGGTCGTGCCAGTCAAGCGCTCACACTCGGTGTGTGCACAGGGCGGGATAAATGGCGCTGTGAATACAAAAGGGGAGGGCGATTCGCCTGCCAAGCATCTTGACGACACGGTTTATGGAGGCGATTTTCTGGCAAATCAGCCGCCGGTCAAACGGATGTGCGACATGGCTCCGCAGATCATCTACCTTTTTGACCGGATGGGCGTGCCGTTTTCGCGTACAAAGGAAGGGTTGATGGACTTTCGCCGGTTTGGCGGAACGCTGCATCATCGGACGGCGTTTGCGGGAGCTTCGACCGGGCAGCAGCTTCTGTATGCACTGGATGAACAGGTCCGCAAGTGGGAGGTTCAGGGCAAGGTCACGAAATATGAAGGCTGGGAAATGCTTTCGCTTGTGCTGGATGATCATCAGGTTTGCCGCGGCCTGATCGCGATGAACCTGCAGACGCTTGAACTAAAAGCGTTCGCCGCGGACGCTGTGATAATGGCGACCGGCGGGCCGGGATTGATCTTTGGTAAATCGACAAATTCGATGACGTGTACCGGTTCGGCCGTGTCCGCCTGTTATCAGCAGGGAGCGCGTTATGCGAACGGCGAGTTTATTCAGGTACACCCGACATCGATCCCCGGCGAAGACAAGCTGCGGTTGATGAGCGAATCGGCCCGAGGCGAGGGTGGGCGCGTTTGGGTTCCGCGAACCGATGGCGACTCCCGAGATCCGCGCGACATTCCCGAAGCCGAACGGTGGTATTTTCTGGAAGAGAAATATCCGGCATACGGAAACCTTGTTCCGCGTGACATTGCGACGCGAGAGATATTTCAGGTTTGCCTGGACGGCCACGGAGTATCGGGCGAGAACCAGGTCTATTTAGATCTGACGCATATTCCGGCCGAGACACTGACCCGAAAGCTCGGTGCGATCCTTGAAATTTACGAAATGTTTGTCGGTGACGATCCACGGCATGTTCCAATGCGGATCTTTCCAGGCGTTCACTATTCGATGGGCGGCATGTGGGTCGATTTTGAGCAGCGAACCAATATTCCCGGCCTGTTTGCCGCGGGCGAGTGCGATTACTCTATCCACGGTGCAAACCGTCTAGGAGCCAACTCGCTTGTGTCGTGCGTCTATGGCGGATTCGTAGCCGCTCCTTCGGCGATCGACTACGCAAAGAATGTTGAGAGGGGAAATACTGAAACGAACGGCATTCACGATTCCGAACTCAGGAAGCAGCAGGAAATAAACGATCAGATCGTCCGGAACGAAGGCGGCGAGAATCAATACAAGCTGCACGAAGAGCTCGGAAAAGTGATGACTGAAAACGTTACCGTCGTCCGCTACAACGACCGCCTGCAGGCGACCGATGACAAGATACGCGAGCTGCAGGAGCGGTTTCAAAAGATCTCGATCAACGACTCAAATCTCTGGGCGACGCAGGCCGTGCCTCATGCCCGGCAATTTTGGAATATGCTCCAGCTTGCCCGGGTCATCACGCTCGGAGCATTAAACAGAAACGAATCTCGCGGAGCCCATTACAAGCCGGAATTTCCGGACCGGAACGATGAAGAATGGCTGAAAACGACCGTCGCCGAATACTCCGAAGAAGCTCCCGTGTTCAGTTACGAGCCGGTCGATATTTCACTCGTCGAGCCAAGAAAGCGCGATTACAGCACAAGTAAAAAGAAAAGTGCGTAGGTATAGGAATGAATCTAAAGACGCTGGTTAAATTAAGCAATATTGTTGCGCTCGTGTCGATTGTGTTGCTCATTTACTGGGTTTTTATTTTTGTTTCCACTGAGGTGTTTGGGTTTAAGATCTTCAGGGAAAATATATCGCAGACATTTGCGATGAGCGTTTTAGGGATTCTTGCGTTAATGGGCGGCTCACTAATGATAAACGTGATGTTTAACCTGACGCGGATCGCCCAGAAACATAATCAGGATGAGGTTGCTGCCGATTCGAAGGGATTTTCAAAACAGTTGATTCTAGCCTTCGCCCTTAGCTTCCCCGTGATTTTTGGTCTTCTCTTCACAGGTGATTACCTGACCTCAGTAAAGAAAGAAAACATGCTCGTGCAGTCCGCCCAATCGATCATCGAGCGTAACGCTGTACGGACAGACGCACTTGTGAATTACGAAGTCAGTGATGGGTGGCTCGCAGCGACGAGTGCCACTCTGAATTTCTTTGAGCAGACCGAAAGAAATTTTCCGCACGTTTCCGTCATAGTGAAGGATAATGTCGACGACGCCCCGGTGTTCCTGGCCTTTCAGGACTACAACACTCAAAAGAATGATTCAGGGGAGGTCATCGAACCGACTAAACGTCAGTACCTGATGGCGACGACCAAGCCCGAACGCGATTACTTGAACAAGGTATTTGACGAAGGGTTCAGCGAAAAAAGATTCTCGGCATCAGATGGAAAATACGAATTGTTCTTTCCGTATTTTAAGGATGGGAGGCGGATTGTGCTCTATTTTTCCGACTATCAACGATATGGAAAGATGGGAAGCTGATGCTGACACCATCTGATGACAATCAAATGAACGACGCATGCGGGTTATGATTGAACGATGTTAGAGATCGGTAAGTACAAAAATAAGATCGAAGAGGTTTGTCGGGAGCTTTCCCTGTTGCGCCTCGATCTGGTCGGGTCCGCATCTCGGCCGGATTTTTCATCGGAAAGCGATATCGATGTTCTCGTGACCTTTGATGGCGACGATGCTCTGTTCCAAAGATATTTCGCCTTGAAGGAGAAACTCGAAGCAATATTTGAGCGGCAGGTTGACGTTATCGAAGAAAGGGCAATAAGAAATCCTTTTTTTAGATCATCTGTGGAAAAAGACCGGATCAAGCTGTATGGAAAATGATGCTCAGGCGCTGCTATTCGATATTGTCGAGGGTTGCCGACTGATCGAGGAGTTCGTTGCGGGAATCGATTTCGACGAATATTCCCGATCGGTAATGATTCGGTCCGCTGTGGAACGCCAGTTCATCAACATTGGGGAAGCGTTGAATCGAATCAAGCAAGCTGACGCCGAGATTTTTCAAAAGGTCAGCGATGCTTCGCAAATCATCGGGTTTCGAAACGTGCTGGTTCATGGATATGACGTGGTTTCCGACCAATTGGTCTGGGGAATCATTACGGAAAATTTGGCTGGGTTGCGCGCACAGTGCGAAGCACAAATGAATAGATGAGCAACAACGGACACATCGAAAAAAAGCGGCTTGAGACTCCGCCGGCAAAGTTCAAGCTAAAGATCCAGCGGCGGGAAAAGGAAGGCGCTCCGGCTACGTGGGAGACCTTTGAACTTCCTTATCGCCGGAATTTAAACGTGATCTCGGCCTTGATGGACGTCCGAAAAGATCCGATCACCGCCGAGGGGCGAAAGACCACGCCGCCGGTTTGGGACATGTCCTGTCTTGAGCAGGTCTGCGGGATCTGCACGATGGTTATCGACGGCCGCGTTCGGCAATCATGTTCGGCGCTGATCGATGATCTTCTAATTGAATCGAAAAGCGACTCCGTTACGCTTCAGCCGATGTCCAAATTTCCGAACGTGCGCGATCTGAAAGTTGACCGCACCAAGATGTTCGATCACCTGAAGCAGGTCGAGGCGTGGGTGGAGTTGGACGGCAGCTACGATCTCGGCCCCGGGCCGCATATCTCGAATGAGGTTGCACAGGAACGCTATGCTTATTCGCGGTGCATGACGTGCGGCTGCTGTCTCGAAGCCTGTCCGCAGTATGCCGGCGATAATTACATCGGCCCGCAGGCGATCGCGCAGGCGCGGCTTTTCAATATGCATCCGACCGGCAAGATCACCATCGATGACCGCCTAAACGGGCTTCTTGGAGATGACGGGATAGGAAATTGCGGAAACGCGCAGAACTGTGTGCAGGTGTGCCCGATGTCGATCCCGCTGACAAAAGCGATCTATGAGACAAATCGAGACGTAACCGTCAATGCATTGTTCGGGTGGTTACGAAAGTAGGTTACTGAAGGGTCGCGAGGACAGGAACATTATCGAACGGAAGCTGCAATATCTCGTCCCCCATTACATCGGGCAAATACTGTTGAAGGTCTTCCACCCCCATAGGCCGTGCAAAAAAGTAGCCTTGCCCGCCGTCGCATCCTAATTCTTTCAACGCCTTTAGCTGATGCTCAGTTTCGATCCCTTCCGCGACGGTTTTTAATCCCAGGTTTCGGGCCAGAGCAAGTACCGTCTTGACGATCTCGGTATTGTTCCCTTCGCTGTCGATAGGGCTGACGAATGAACGGTCGATCTTAAGCGTGGAGATCGGAAGGCGAATTAAGTAGCCAAGATTCGAGTATCCGGTGCCGAAATCGTCGATGTCGATCTCGATCCCAAGTTCGCGAATTTGATTGAGCATCTCGATCGCTTTCGCCTGATACTCAAAAAAGATCGATTCGGTGATCTCAAGCTTCAGGTTTTTTGCCGAGAACTTTGTTTCTTCCAGAATTCTGGTGACATTTTCGACCAGTTTCGGCTGGCCGAACTGCCGGCAGGATAAATTGACGCTCAAGGTCAGATCATGTTCTGAGGAGAGAGAACCGAAGATCGGCCCGATCTCGCTGCATGTGCGTTCGAGTATGTACTCGCCGAGCGAATCGATCAGCCCGATCTCCTCCGAGATACCGATGAACCTTGCCGGAGAAATTTCCCCAAGCTTCGGGTGCAGCCATCTCGTCAGTGCTTCAATGCCCTGGATCTTTCCCGTCGCAAGCGAGAACATCGGCTGATATTGAATATAAAGCTCTCCATTCTCTACGGCACGCCGCAGATCGGTCTCAAGCTGCAAGGTCTCTTTTGCCGCAAGGTGCATTCTTTCGTCAAAGACCTCATGCCGGGCCTTACCGGCACGTTTTGCCTGATACATAGCCGTATCGGCGTCGCGCATCATATCCTCCGAGGTGAAATGCTGTTCGGACGCGTGCAGAATGCCGATACTTGCTGAACTAAATACCTCGTGTCCTTCAAGATCGAAGGGCACGCCGAACTTCTGCTGTATCCTTTCCGCAATTCGTACCACCTCGTTCACATCGTAGGTCCCTTCGACGAGGATCGTAAATTCGTCGCCGCCAAGCCGCGCGACAATGTCGGCAGGCCTTAGGCAATCCCGCAGCCTTTCGGCGATCCCGATAAGCAGCTGATCGCCGACCAAATGGCCCAGGGAATCATTTACATATTTGAAACGGTCGAGATCGATAAAAAGTATGCTGACCTTGTGGTTGCGATTCCTCTTGGACTCGGTCAACGCGTCGGTCAGGCGGGACATGAACATCTTTCGATTTGGAAGTCCGGTCAAAACGTCATGCGTTGCCTCATGCTGCAGTTTTTCTTCCGCATGCTTCTTGCCGGTTATGTCCTGGATCTGAAAGATAAGATTGGGCACGTTCGATCTTGAATCGCTTGCTGTAGAAACGCTCCATGATGTCCAAACCGTCTCGCCGGATTTGTGCAGATAGCGCTGTTCCATCTGACAGTTTGCGGCCTTGCCCGAGGTAAGCTCATGTATTTTTACCAGAGCATGCCCAAGGTCTTCCTCAAAGATGACCGATTGAAAATCCATCTCAAGCAGCTCTTTTTCTGTATAACCAAGAATATTGCACAGCGCGAGATTCACCTTTAGCCAAACACCCGTGGCGGAAACCAGTGCAATACCGATCGGTGCATAATTGAACGCGCTCCGAAAACGTTCCTCCGATTCCTGAAGCGCACCGGACTGTTCCTTAAGGATCTTCGCGGTGTGCTCCGCGCTCTTTGCCGATTGTTCCGCCTGTTCTTTCGCCTGGATCGACATGTCAAGGTTTTGCAGGTACATCCGATACGTCAAAAAGACGAAGAAGATAACCGGAAATGCTGCAATGACGACGCCAAACCCGATCGAGCCGGTTAGAAGGTGCAGGATGGCGGCGCTTATCGCGCCGACCATATACGTGATGAAGCTCCACGCATACTTGTTCTTCCATGTCTCCCACAACGGGATCGCATCCTTCATTGCATCGTGAACCGATGCAAGGGCCGTATTGGCCAGGAATTGCGTAAGGGCGATTACCGATAGAGACACAACCAGATTCTGTAGGTATTCGCTTTCTCCCGTAAGGTGCTCGGCCCAATAAAGCCCGGACGCCCGGAGGACAAGGTAAACCACAGATGTCGAGACCGCGACCGCCGCCGCGTTAAAAAATACCGTGAGCTTACGGTTGCAGAACCGCCATGAAGAAAAGAACGCCTCGACCGCCGATAGGATGATCGCAACCTCGCCGCCGTACATCAGAAGGGCAAGAAAGATAAACGTGTCAGAAACGGCGATATGGGCCTTAAATTTTGGTATCGGTACGGTTATCCGTGATCCGACCCCTATCGTAAGGCAAAAAAGAACTAGAAAGCTCAGGTCAATTACCTGATACGGAAGAAAGTAAACCGCCGCCGAAACGCAGGAAACGCCGCAAACGATCACGGCTGTTATATAGCGTTCTGTCAGCTTTTCGAAATACATTCTAGTTTAAGGAAATTCTTGGCCGCGGGGCCGATTGTTGGGAGTGGCGGACCAACGAGGGCACCGCTCGCCTGGAAGGTACTAGGAAAGGGTGAGGCCGCAGAAGACCTCACCCTATTATCCGATATACAAAGCTGTTTGTCTACTGTTTTCTTAAGTTAAACAAACAATGTCGTACATTCGTCGGTTGCCTTATAACCCGCCTTTGCAAAGCTCTGGTAAGCGTTCGCGAATTCAACATTGCTCAGCAAGCAAATGTTTTCAACCCGGTCGAGAAGGTTGAGGCTTAAAGCGGCGAGGCAGCTTGAACCTATTCCATTCCCACGGAATTCCTGACCGGCATACACGCCTTCAAGATAGATCACGTCCGCTGTTTCCGCGATAATGTCTGCCTTGAAAACCAGTTTGTCGCCTTCGAATACCACGAAAACGCGGCCTTGTTCGATGCGTCTTGCTACCCGCTTCAGAAATCCTTCACGGTCCTTGACCATCGGATCGACTCCGCATTCCATAAAGGCGACTTCGGCCTGGGCCTCGGCGACCGCCAGTAGTTCGTCAGCGGTGGCCGGACGCACCTGTTTTTCGCACTTTGGTACCATGAACGGAAAGTTCACTTCGAACAGACGCTCAACGCAGGTCAAACGCGGCTTGTTCAGGCCATTGCTGTAATGCTGCCAGAAGGTCTCGGCGGCCGTTCCATGCGACATGATCAAATGGATCGGTGTTTCCGAGGTTTTGGCCGTGTAAGCGAAGGCTTTGAGGGCTTCGTTCGAGCGGGCTTCGATAAGAGTCGAATGACCGATCAGAGCGATGCCTTCGAGCTTTCCTTCTGAATTGCGGTAACCGTAAAACTTGCCGCGGTTAAGTTCGCTCTGGAGTCCGTTGTCGTTAATAAAACTTGTCATAACGACAGTGTGGACCGGACGAACCGACAGGAAATTCATAGCCTCAACTCGGTCCGATTCAGTGAGTTCGCGTACTTTCGACAGGTCAGGCATGACCTCGATGTACGGCTGAACGAAGGCTTCGGTGTAGTTGTTCTGTTCAATAAATAATTGGTTTTTCATTATTCTTTCCTCCATTATTTGTTGAAAAAACTACTGCATCCCCGGCGTGTCATCACCGAGCAATACCGAGTCACCTACTAACACGCCGTCGCCGACCAGTACGCCGTCACCGACAAGAACACCGTCGCCAACCAGCACTCCATCACCAACGAGCACTCCGTCACCAACGAGCACTCCATCACCAACCAGCACTCCGTCGCCAACCAGCACTCCGTCGCCAACAAGCACGCCGCCGTATGACGCCACCGTAGTGCCCGAACCATTCGCACCGCCGTTACTCATTATCACGTTCCGGTTGAGTGTCAGTCCGGTCGTGTAATAGGTTGCGGTGTTGAGTGCGGCATTGGAGCCGCTGACAGTCATGCCCGAGTTTGCGATGTATTCCTTTTTGTAAACAAGCTGGAACTGCGAGATAAGGTTCGGGCCTGTAATAAATCCACAGTTGCTAAAGGTAAGCTGCGACCAGTTGAACGTATTGCCGCCGATCGTCGAGCTGGGCGTCGGAGCGGTCCATCCGGAGGGAACCATCGTGGCACCCTTTGTAAGAGTCTGGAAATTGACATCCGTTCGGAGCGATCTTGCCAACTTTACAGCACCTTCAAGGTTCAACGAGCCGGCACCCTGTTCGTACATATCGGCGCCCGCCATCGGTTTTGCCGTGTACTGCAGGATCATCTTCACCATATTCGGCGTCAGATTCGGGTTCACCTGAAGCAGAAGGGCTGCCGCACCGGCAACTACCGGAGCCGACATCGATGTGCCGCTCATGCTCATCATCTTGTCTGCATTCGGGGTAAGGGCATCATTCATTGCCGCAAGCAGCGGGTTGAGTGTCGCCATCTTATTACCCGGGGCCATGTTTGAAATAATTTTGTTGCCCGGTGCAACGATGTCAGGCTTAATAAGGTTGTCAAAAACACGTTCACCGTTGGCGTTCGTGAAGAAGCTGCGAGTCGGGCCACGTGAGCTGAAAGAAGCGATCGAGTCATCCGCAAGCGAGGTTGTTCCCTTGCTGTTGCTGGCACCGACCGTGATCGCGAATGGACTGTTGCCGGGCGAGTGGATGCGGCCGTAGGCTTCCTTGCCGTCACTAGTCTTGCCCAGGTTTCCGGCGGCTGCGATGACAACAATACCTGCATTGGCAAGTTCCTTGACCTTTATGCAGACAGGGTCGTTTGTGTAAGTATCGATGGCGTCCGAACCAAGACTAAGATTAACAACGCGAATGTTGTAGGTGGTCTTGTTCTGAAGCACCCAGTTGAGGCCATTGAGAAGCCACGACATCTGGCCTTCGCCATCATTGTTGAGCACTTTGACGCTTATCAGGTTTGCATTCGGGGCGACACCTCGATAGGCACCATTGCTGGTCGACGAGTTTCCTACGGCCAGACCGGACACGTGCGTACCGTGCCCATAGTTGTCCGTTGTGGCTGTAAGGCTTGAGGTCGTAAAGTTAACATTCGCAACGACGCGCGAAGAACTGCTGTTCTTAAAGCCATTGTGCGAGTTATAAAGACCGGAATCGAGAACGGCAACGCCAACCCCCGTTCCATCAAGGGTGTAGGCCGCCCGTGAACTGGTGGCCGGCTGTGAACGCATAAGGGTGGCACCGATCGTATCTTCGATGTGGCCCGTTGGGCGTGTCGGCCGGTTCGGCGAAACGTAATTGATCAAACCGCTTGCCGACAGTGACTGCACGGTTGAGAGCGGCATATTGACTACAAGCGTCTCATCCTTGCCTATGCGGTCGATGATGCGGGCTTCACCGCTTGCCAAAAGCGAGCGGAAAGCCGAGTTGTCTGCATCCTTTGCCTGGATAATGACATCTTTACGGGTTTTTCCCGACGGGTCCTGGGAAAGCATATCGCGAAGGTCGGGCGAAACATTATCGCCGCGGTATCCATTCGAACCGATGCGCTGGCTGTCGCCTGAGACGGTATTTGAAAGGGTGTCGCTGACTACGATCGGCGCAAAAAGTGCGGCCACTTCAGGCTTCGTCGCGATCTTTGCGTCGAACGCTGCCTTTGAGCTGCCGCCAATGATCTTGAGTTTGCCATTTTCGATATTCTCGAGAAGCTTTGTAGCGGCGGTTCCGGCTTCAAGCACATTTGTCAGTTCATCGACAAATAGGATCGTTTTGCTGTTAGAAGCAAGGACGTGGTCGATAACCGATTCGATCCGGGCTGAAGATTCCGTCGCGTCGGCGGATGCCGAGAATAGATTGCGGGTCTCAAGCTTTAGAATTGAAACGCCGGCGAGTTTGTCGTGAACGCTTTCGTTGGCAATGCGAATCGCGAGCTGCTCGACGATGAAATCCTGGTTCTCACCTTTTTCATCGACAATTACCGGCTGACGCTGACCGCCGCCCGCTAACACCTTCATGAGACGAATTGTGTCGTTCTCAAGGTTTAGGTTTTCACGCAATCGACCGTCGCGGCCAAGCTGCGTTAGATCGGTGGTAAATCTGGTAATTGCGGAAGCGGCAGACCGGGTTTCATCGTGGTTTGAGGCGAAGGCGCCGACCGCTGCGATATTCATCATTACGAACGAATAAAGCAAGGCCAGGGAAATCGCCTTTCTTAATATCGAGGTGTTGTTCGTGGACAAGTTCATTTCTAAGCTCCTTCTAAACAGGGTCGATTTGGCGGAGCACCGCCGTTGGTAACTCCTTTATCAAGGAGCGTGCCACAGGGTTATATGTTGTGAATACAGGGGTTAAATGGAAGAATCATGCAGACAGCTTGAGGGCTTTAGATCAGTTTGAATGACCGATTCGGTCAAAATGAACGAACCCCGCCGACTGATGAAGTCTGAAGTGTGATTAGCCTGAGCGTTGCCTATTAAATAGAAAAGACCAGGCCTATAGAACCGACCAAGATGTTGGAAGCCGGTTAACGGCGGGTAAAGGATCCGTATGGAACAAAAAAGGCCAGGCGTTTCTGCCTGACCTTTGTTCGACGTGATTGCCTTTCGTTTGTAGATCTAGGGAGCGGGAAGCATGCATGTGGTGTTATCGCCCAAGATCGATGAGCCATCGCCAACCAGTACACCATCACCGACTAACACGCCGTCACCGATCAGAACGCCGTCGCCAACCAAAACACCGTCGCCTACCAAAACACCCTGAGCGTTATAGTACGGAGTCGGGCTTCCGCCCATCGCGTTTGAACTCAGGTATAAGACGCCATCGCCAACGAGGACACCATTGTTCCTTATCGCTCCCTGATAGAGTGACAAGGTGCCGCTGGTCTTCGACGAAGAGCGGCTGATCGAACTGCCCGAAAACGGAGTTCCGTCACCGACCAGCACACCATTGCCGTACATTCCCTGATACTTGACCATCAGGTCGTTGCCGTAAAGAAAGCCGAAATTGGTGATCACGCCTTTGCCCCAACTAACAGTCTGACCGCCGATAAAGCTTGTTTGCGCGGACGGCAGGGAACCGGTCAGCAAAGCCGTGCCGTTCGATGTGGGGATCGTGGTCTTCACCAACTTTGCCAAACGTGCTGCTCCGTCAATATTGACCATTCCGGCGCCTTGCTCCAGTGTGTTGTAACCCTGAAGCGGCTGTGCCGAGTACATCAATATTGCCTTCACTAGATTCGGCGTCAGGTTGGGGTTTGCTTGCAGCATCAATGCGACAGCACCCGCGACGACCGGGGTTGCCATCGACGTTCCCGAAAGATACATTCCTCTGCCCCACGGATCGTTCACCACGCCCGTGATCGCATTGGTTTCCAGGCTCGTATAGGTCGCCGGCAGATTGGCCGCTACGCGTTGTCCGGATGAGTTCCTATAAGTGATCAAAGCTCCAATTAGTTTATTGCCCGGAGCGACCAGATCAGGTTTGATCAGGTTGTCATATTTTCTGACGCCGCTGACGGTCCGATAACCGCGCGTCGGGCCTTTTGAACTAGAGGTTGCTATGCCGTCGTCCGAGCGATAATCTGTGCCGAAGGTGTTTGCCGCACCGACCGTGATCGCCGAAGGTTCGATGCCCGGCGAATTGATCGTGCCGTAGAGCTTGCTGCCATATTGGTCCTTGCCGTTGTTTCCGGCCGAAGCGACGACGACGATCCCTGCATTGACCGCACGGCGGACCGCAAGGCACATCGGGTCGTTGAGATAGCTGTCTTTTGCCGGCGTGCCCAAACTGATATTCATTACGCGAATGTTGTGGGCGGCCTTGTTTGCGATCGACCAGTCAATTGCGGCGATCAGGTTACTGGCTGAACCTCGGCCCTGGCCATCCAGAACACGAAGATTCAAAAGATTTACATTCGGGGCGACACCGGAATATGTCGTGTAACCCGCGCGTCCCGCCAACATAGATGCAACGTGGCTGCCGTGACCATAAACGTCAATATTGGTGTCCCAGCACCATGTGCATGTCATCGTGAAGTCTTTACTGAAAGTCACGCCCGGACGATTTTCGCCGGGAGCCGCTCCCGTGAGAACATGGCTGCCGTCAACACCGCTGTCCAAAACCGCGACGCCGATCCCTCGACCGTCGAGCTTAGTTGTTGTGCTGATCAGATTACGAACAAGGCTTGCGCCGGTGGTTGTTTCAACATGGCCGGTCGGCATAATATCGCTGTCCGGGCTGATATAAGCTATATTTTCGCTTTCGGAAAGTTCACGGACCCTTGAAAGCGGTAATTCCGCGCTCATTAAGCCGAGATTGTTAAATGTTTTCTTAAGCCTGCCGCCGGAACGCGAGAGATCGGATGCAATCAGCCCTTTTCTTTCTTTGTTGGATCGCACTTCGCGGGCGAGTATCGAATCACGGTCGCGCGGATTTAGATCACCAATGTCGCTTAGGGGTGTTTCGGACTTTAACTGGATGATGACCTTCTGCATTCCATCGGGGCGCATGCCCTGATATTCGTCTAGTGTCATATCTTCCAGGTCCGGGGCGATCTTGCTTTGCGGTTGGACCTCTTCGCGGGTTTCCTGCTTGGAGGTCGTAACGTCGCGCGTTTTCATTTCGCTGCCGCGAACTTGTGCGGCGACGCTGAACGAAAGCATCTGCATTGTCATTCCCGCAAGCAGCATTCCGGCAAAAAATTTGTTTAGGCTAAGTCTGTTCATATCCGTTTCACTTAAATAAAGCTCCACACCACCATGCGTGCGAGATAGCAATTGGCAAAGAATGTGCCAAAAGCGTAAATACAATGATCAAAGGGGTTAGATAATTATTGGTAGTTTAGAGATAGGTCAGGACCTGTCATTATGAACGATGTATTCGGTCAGATTGCCCACCTGCTACGAACCGCACCGAAACAGAAAAAAGGCCAGGCATTTTCCGCCTGACCTTTGTGAATGAAGTGATCGGGAGTTTCGCTCCGATAGACTACTGGACGGGAAGCATGCAAGCCGTATTGTCGCCCAGGATCGGGAGACCATCGCCAACCAGCACCCCGTCGCCGACCAAAACGCCGTCGCCCACAAGTACTCCATCACCTACGAGGACGCCGTCACCGACCAGGACACCCAGGCTGTTGACAAAGGGCGTAAAGGTCCCGGCCATTGAGTTTGAACTCAAAAACATTGAGCCGTCTCCGACAAGTACGCCGTTGTTTTTGATAGCACCCTGATAAAGGGAAAGGGTGCCCGAGGTCTTGCTTGTCGATTTAGACAGTGTAGTTCCCGAAAATATAGTTCCGTCTCCAACGAGCACACCGGTGGCATACATTCCCTGCCATTTCTTCATTAGGTCGTCGCCGTAAAGAAAGCCATAATTTGTGATCACGCCCTTGCCCCAATAGACCGGAGTACCCCAAAAGTCGCTTGATTGTGGTGACGTCTCGCGGACTATGGGCAAACACGATGCCACAGCGGCAAATATCTTATTTACAACAGTTAGATGTTTACGAATCGTTCGTTCGCGGGTCTTTTCAGTTCAGTTTTGAATGAATATTTCGGTCAGATTGACGTGCCGGAGAAACGGGCGACCTATTGTTTGAGTTAATCGATCACAAGACCGAAAACGCACACGGCCGGGGCACGAAAGGCTAAACCGACTTGAACCTCTGCCGGAGCCGATTTTCTTGAAGTTACAAACGTTTTAACCTATAATCCGCCTGACCTATTTAGGTAGAAAGGCGGTTGGCATGCTAGATTGTGCGCAAATTCGTAAACGGCGGGCTGTACGTTCAAAATCTTTCTACAGGAGAATATTATGGTTCGAATAATTCTTGGCGTTGTCGCGGGCTTTATTGCATGGTCTATTATGTGGGTCGGAACCGATCAGGTCCTGCGGAACCTTTCTCCGGAGTGGTATGGCGCGCAACAGGCCGGTCTTGAAACGGCAATGTACAATACGACGCCGTTTGAGGTCGATTCGACCATCCTGATAATTTCGATCTTCCGAAGCATCATTTTCTCGCTGATGGCTGGGTTTCTGGCAGCATTCGTCGCGGGCGAAAACCGCAGGTCGCCGCTTTGGCTTGGATTGCTTTTGCTGGTATTCGGAATTTTTGTTCAGGCATTTTCATGGAATTACGTTCCGCTTTGGTACAACCTGATCTTTCTGGTCCTGCTGGTTCCGATGACCGTACTCGGCGGACGGTTGAAATCGGCTTCGGCGGCTAGTTAGCTAGCTGGCAACGGACATTACAGCGACCGGAAGCGGCTCCCATTTAGCGGGACCGGAATAAGTCAGCCGGTTCAACCTTTCCACCCGGCCTTCCTGTTCGGTAAGGAGTTCGTCGGGCGGCAGATCTTCCTTGTTCTCATAGCAGGCGTGGAAAATGCAGGGCAGCGGCTTTGCCTGGTTGTGAACAAGACAGCCCGCTCCCTTTTCGAATAGCGGGCAGGCGTAGGTTTTGGTGAGTGTGTCGCCTTCGTTCGAAAGGCCGTATTTCGAGATCGCATCTTCAACGCGTTCGTAAACCCGCTCTTTATGCCCGGTCGGCAGCCGATCAATGACCCGTCGGATGGCCGCAGCCTCAAGCCGTGTTATGTGGACATTTACAAAATGAGCATCAAGGCAGCATGCTCCCGGTGTCTCGCATACAGCACAGCTTTTCGCTCGTTCTTCAAATCGCTCGCCAACATCAGCAACGACTTCCTTTTTAAGTCGAAAAAGCCTGTCCAGCCCTTGTTTTTCCGAGATCTTTTTCATCTTGTCTGCACGATGGTATCATTTTAAATATACTATTTGTCCTCTCTCGATAATCAGGAAGCAAACTTATGAAATTTGTTACGCCTATGGCGGCTGCATGGCTGCGTACGCCTTTTCTTATTCTATTGTCACTTTCCGTCTGTTTTGCGTCGGACGTTATCACGCTAAAAAATGGCGACCGGCTGACGGGAACCATCATCGAAAGAACCGCCGATTCGGTAACCCTTGAAACCCCTTATGCCGGCGTGATCACCGTTAAGGCCGATCAGATAGAAAAGGTCGTCGCCGATCCGGCCAGTGTTCCGGCCGCCCCGCCACAGCCGCCACCACCGCCGAGTTTGCTTGGCGATCTGACGGAGGGCTGGGACGGGGCTCTCGACGCCGGATTCAGTTATACGTCCGGAAACTCAAAAACGACCACCCTGGTGACGGCGGTCACGGCGGAAAAAACGGGCGACGGTGACAAACTGGCCGTGTACGGTCGAACCCAGTTCAACAGCAATCGCAACAGCGGCATTGGTGTTACTACGCAAAACGCCGTCCTGGCCGGTCTAAGATATAGCCGAGATATCAACCGCAAGATGTTTGCATTTGTCTCATACGACATCGAACGCGACCTGCCAAAGCAATTGAATTTCCGGTCGGTGCTGGGCGGTGGGCTTGGTTATCATTTGATCAAGAACGACCGGACCGAAGCCGATCTTCTTTTTGGGGCCGCATGGAACCGTGCATGGCGCGTCGGCCCCGATTCCAGCACGGCTGAAGCTCTCGCCGGGGTCGCCCTCAAACACAAGATCACCGACCGCCTGAAACTGCAAAACTCTTACACCTATTTTCAAAGCATCCAAACCGCGCGAAAGTACCGGTTCGTTTATGACGCCACGCTGACCGCCGATATTACAAAACGGTTCGGACTATTTGTAAGCGTCGGCGACCGCTTCGACAATGACCCGGGCGGCACATCGGAGAAAAACGATTTCCTGCTCACTACCGGTGTCCGATGGAGCTTTGGCGAAAAGAGCAAGAAATAATTTTCGACGGGATGCTCTGTTATTTCAATGCGTCTCGTGAAATAATTATCGAAACATAACGAAAGCGATCCAGGAGGAATATGTTAAAAGAAGGCGATAAGGCACCCGATTTTTCGGCGAAGGACCAGAACGGCGGCACGGTAAAACTTAAGGACTATAAAGGAAAGAGAGTCGTGCTGTATTTTTATCCAAAGGACGACACGCCCGGATGCACAAAGGAAGCGTGCTCATTCCGCGATGCGGACGATGTTTACGCCAAAAAAGGCATAAAAGTGTTTGGCGTTTCGACCGACGATGAGAAGTCGCATCAGAAATTCATATCCAAGTTCAGCCTGCCGTTCGATCTGCTGGCCGACACCGACAAAGCGATCGTCGAAAAATACGGCGTTTGGGGCGAGAAAAGCATGTATGGCAAAAAATACATGGGCACGCACCGAAAGACTTTTTTGATCGGCGAGGACGGCAAGATCGTGAAGATATTCGACAAGGTCAAAGTGGCGGAACACGCCGACGAAGTGCTTGAAGCTTTTGGCGAGAAGTGAATTTCATGAAGCAATTATTCTTAACTGTCTTTATTTTGGGCCTCGCGGCGGCCTGTTCGACTTCAGTGGTCGAGGATAAACCCATTGCAAAAAGCCCGGCGACGAAATCGTCCCCGTCGCTGCCTGCAGTGACGTTGGATACTCCGCGCCCGATCGATGCAGCGAAGATCTCGCTGGCGGATGCTAAAAAGGCTTACGACGACAATGAGGCCATTTTTGTGGATGTTCGTGGGGCTGATGCGTTCTTAAACGAACACGTTAGGGGCGCGATAAATATTACGATCGGCGATATTGATCTGCAAAGGTCGAAGCTTCCTCCGGACAAGAAAATAATCGTTTACTGCTCATGCGGTGCCGAACACTCAAGCCTCGCATGGGTCGCACACGCAAAGCAAAAAGGAATCGTAAACGCCTATGCCCTTCTCGGTGGCACCCAAGCATGGGTCGATGCGGGATTTCCGACGGAGAAAAAGTAAGGCTGACTAAAGCCTGACGATCTTCGCCTTACTGCCATTTCTTACATCCGGCAATAGGGCGTTACGTGTATCAACGATCAGTGGAGCAAGCTCGCATATTCGCTTGTAATCAATATCGCTATGTTCGGTGCAGATGATCACGCAATCGCTGTTTTTGATCAGGTCATCCGTAAGTTCGCTGTTATAGAGCGGCTCGGCGTCGCCGATGGTGTAAGCGTGATCGAACGTAACTTCCGGCACGAAGGGGTCGTGATAAACAAGGTCGGCCCCGCGTGAACGCAGCAGGTCGATGATCGATAACGCCGGCGATTCGCGCATATCGTCAATGTCTTTTTTATACGCAACGCCGAGTATCAAGACTTTCGAACCGTTAACTGCTTTTTTTACATCATTTAATGCGGTCGAAACAAGCTTCACAACGTACGCCGGCATTCCCGAATTGACCTGTTCCGCAAGCGAAATGAACTGAGAATCGAACCCGTGTTGACGTGCCTTCCATGAAAGGTAATGCGGGTCAAGCGGAATGCAGTGGCCGCCAATTCCCGGGCCCGGATAAAACGCCATAAAGCCAAACGGCTTTGTCGCGGCCGCCCGGACGACTTCCCAGGTATCAATCCCCAGAGTGTTACACAGCCTTGCCATCTCGTTCGCCATGCCGATGTTGATCGCCCGGAAAGTGTTCTCCCAAAGCTTGCATGCCTCGGCGACGCGGGCCGACGAAACCGAATGGACCTCGTTAACGATCTGGTTATAAAGCAGCGAAGCGACCTCGGTCGAATCGGGTGAAACGCCGCCGACAACCTTTGGAATATTGTGCGTCTGGAATTGCGGATTGCCGGGATCGACACGTTCGGGTGAAAAGGCGAGCAGGAAATCTTCATCGAGCTTGAAACCCTTTTCCTCGAACATCGGCTGCAGGACCTCATCGGTCGTTCCCGGATAGGTCGTCGATTCGAGAATTATCAACTGGCCGCGACGCATGTACTTCTGGATCTCTTCACCCGCCGCGATGATGTAGGACATATCGGGGTCCTTCGTCTTTCGCAGCGGCGTCGGGACACAGATGATTATCACGTCGCATTTTGCGAGGTCGCCAAAATCCGTCGTTGCCTTCAATTTGCCGTCCGCGAGACAGCGTTGAACATTTTTAGCCGGAACGTCAACGATGTAAGACTCGCCTGCGTTGATCGCGTCGGATTTTTTCTTATCGACCTCAAAACCGATGCCCTGATAGCCTTTCAGACAGAATTCTACGATAAGAGGCAGGCCTACATATCCAAGGCCGATAACCCCGATCACTGAGCCTTTTTCTGTTATTGAACTACTTAATGCGTCTTTGATCATTGCTTGTTAAAAGTAAAATAAGAGTGCTCCGCTATATTATTCGGATCACTCTACAAACCGTTAAGTTATGCTAACACCGAGTGTTAGTCAAGAACATTACCGAGGTGATAAAATGGCCAATAGTCGGCCGTTTCCGGATACGTTTTACGTTACCTGCCGCTTTTGGTCTGTTTTCCATTATGCCGCCAACCATCGAATCGCTAAATCCTGTTGTAAGGGCAATTGTCGAGGGGACCGCTCCAAGGCCGGCTGTACTGGCCGCAGCCCGAGGCGTGCTGCCGTTGCCGCAGTCGGATCTGCTGGAGGTCCTGGTCGCATTCGCCCGTTCGGATGACCCGGAACTATCTGAATCCGCCCGCGAAACATTATCAACTCAGGACAAAACAAGCTTGGAAAGCTCGATGCGAACGGACGCCATCGCTTCTACCGTCCTTGATTATTTTGCCGGACAATCGGGCCTTCCGCCGGGAATTTACGAAGCTATTATCACTAATTCGAAAACTTCCGCGGAAACTTTTGTCAGCTTTGCTAAGCGAACTCCCAGCGGTGAACTGCTTGAACGGATCGCTTTCAATCAGCAGCTGCTCATCAAAACGCCGGCCTTGATCGATGCAATTATCGCAAATCCGAACCGGACGTCGGAAGCCGAAAGGCGAGCCAATGAAACGAAACGGGAGTTCTTTGAAAAGGAACGCGGCGCTCAGCAGATCGCGAACGAACTAAGGGCCCAGGGCAAGGAGGCCGCCGCCGAGTTCATTGAGCAATCGGAGTTCGGGCAAGACCTTGACGCGTCGGGAATGGATCTTGACGACGCACTGTTTCTGGCCAGCATGATCGAGGTTCCGGACAGCGAGACCGACGATTCGTGGCTAGGCCTGGAATATATCGAGGAGATCTATGAAGAATCACCCGAACAACGCCAGGCTATTGTGGATAAGATCCTCGGCGATTTGCGTTATGAAGACGGCGAGATCGGCAGTGAACGCGTGTCCATATTGAATCGCGTGATGAAGATGGGAATGAAGGACCGCGTAAAACTCGCCATGAAGGGGGACCGCGAAGCACGAAACATTCTTATCCGCGACCCGAACCGCATTGTGTCCGCCGCTGTAGTGCAGAATCCAAGGATCACGGAACACGAAATGGAAAAGATCGCCGCGATGCGTTCCGTTTCAGAGGACATACTTCGCCAGATCGCCAACGACCGGCAATGGGCGCGGAGTTATTCGATCGTCCACAACCTGGCACGCAACCCCCGCACGCCGATCGCAAATGTTCTGACGATCCTTTCTCGATTGCAAATGCGTGACCTTGCCGCACTTTCGAAAAACAAGAACGTCTCCGACGCCGTCCGGCGCCAGGCATTAAGGCTGGCGGCGGCAAGAACCGGTAAGTGATTCTGCACCCGCTTGATGAGTGGCTTTTTTCCAAAACTAAAAACGACGCTCGACATGATCAAGTTCGAGCATACGCTATTTGCTTTGCCGTTTGCGTTTTTGGGCGCCGTTATGGCGGCAAATGGTTTGCCGATGTGGTGGCACATTCTGTGGATCACGCTGGCAATGATCGGGGCGAGATCGGCCGCGATGACATTTAATAGAATTGCAGACCGTGACATCGACGCGGCAAATCCACGGACGGCAGATCGCGAACTGCCAAGCGGAAAACTATCGATCGGCTTCGCATGGTCGTTTCTGCTCGTATCGGTCGGCTTATTCTTTATCGCGGCCTACTCCCTGAACTGGCTGACGTTCGTTCTTTCGCCCATCGCCCTCCTGAGCGTGCTCGGCTATTCATATGCAAAGCGTTTTACGTCCCTCGCGCACATCCTGCTCGGCTGGGCACTGGCCATCTCGCCAACGGCGGCATGGATCGCCGTACGCGGCACGATCGATTCCGAGGTGCCTCTGTTGCTATCGCTATTTGTCTTGATGTGGACGGCGGGGTTTGATGTGCTGTACGCCTGTCAAGACTACGAATTTGACCGCAAAGCGGGTCTCCGCTCGATACCGGCCCGTTTTGGCATCAAGAACTCCCTCTGGATCGCACGACTCTTTCATGCACAGGCCTTTATCGTTCTGTTGTTTCTGCTTCTCATTGCGGAATTAGGCTGGCTTGCCCTTGCCGGCGTTTTGGCCGTCGGGGCGTTGATGATCTACCAGCACACTCTTGTTAAAGCCAACGACCTGAGCCGGATGAACGCCGCGTTCTTTACGACCAACGCCTTCGTCAGCGTGATTTTGTTCTTAACCTTCGGTAGTGCGGTTTTTCTGAATCGATGAAACACCTGCTCGAAAGTATCAGCCCGGACCTGGAATCCGTTCTCAAAAAACACGGCCATCGGCGCTCATATAAAGAGGATCAGTCGATTTTTGCAGAAGGTGAATCAGCTCAATTTTTGCCTATTGTTGTCTCGGGAGCGGTGAAAATGATCCGTTCACCGGAGATCGGCAAAGAGGTGATCATCGGGATCTTTCGCGAAGGCGAGATGTTTGCCGTGCCGCCGGTTTTTGACGGCGAGCCGTATCCGGCATCGGCGATTGCGATGGAAGATGTGGTTTTGCTTCAGCTTTACCGCGAAGATTTTTTGCGGATTTTACACGAATCTGCCGAGTTCGCATTTGCGGTTATTTCATGGACGTGCGAAATGCTGCGCGAAAAAACCGCAACTATCCAAAATCTGGCGACCGCATCTCCGGAACATCGCGTTGGCAACGTACTGGTAAAGCTTGCGGAAGAACAAAGCTCGCAACTGCCGGTCAAGATCGCCGTCCGCCGCAAGGACATTGCGGAAATGGCGAGTTTAACGACCGAAACTACGATCCGCGTCATCCGTCGTTTTGCCGATCAGAAACTGGTTCGGATCGTTCACGGCAAGATCATAGTTGATGAGATGAAACCTCTACGGGATTTTTTGAGATTTTGACGGTAATGTCGTCCTCAGAATTCAAGAAACGTTGAAACTGCATCGCGATCGAATTTGCCCGCAGCTTGATCAGATCAGCCATTTCGCCCGCGAATTCCTCATCGACGGAAGATTCAAATATCTTCAACCAGCGTTCAAAATGCTCCGCCCTTAAGCGCTCCTTTAAATGCAAGGACTTATGGACCATCATCGGATTGCGGCCGTGCTTCTGATAGGCGCGTGTTCCAAACAAAAGGCTCTCCCAAAAATCTCCGATGATGGGAAGGTGGCTCTCGAGATCGAGTTTTGCTACATCGCGAAAGATATATCCAATTACCTCGTCAGCAAGCGCCCGTTCGTAAAATACCCGCATTATCAGGTCAATATCCGTTCTGGTTGTGATGTCATTCATTCATTTTCTATTCCCTAAGCTTCGATGGGGTCTATTGCCCGAACTGGTTTTTCTGACGAGTCTTTTGTCAGCATCAAATTAAGTGCGAACCAGACAAAGGCAAATGCACCGATCCCAAATACCGTGTCGCCGACCATCCGCATCCAACGCAGAGTCTGCATCAGTTCGGTCTGCATAAATTCCGGGCTGCGGGCCGACCAATAGCCGACGGAGACGGATTGATACGTCTGCAGCAACCCGATCGGCAAAAGGCTGAATAGGATCTCCATCAGCATACCGATATTTATAGCCCAGAACGCAAAGCCCAGCAGCTTCGTATTCCATTTCCGCTCGGGCTGCATAGCCCTCATGCAGAATAGGAGCAACGCAAGACCGAGCGTTCCATACACGCCGTAAAGAGCGCCGTGCGCGTGAACTGCCGTCGTGTTCAAACCCTGCATATAGTAAAGAGCGATCGGCGGATTTATCATAAATCCAAAAATACCCGCTCCAACGAGATTCCAAAACGCCACGGCGACAAAGAAATAGACGACCCATTTATACTGAGCGAGCCACGGCCGCGCCTTTGAATGCCTAATATTTTCGAGAGCTTCGTAACCGACAAAAACGAGAGGCACGATCTCCAACGCGCTGAATACCGAACCGAATGCGAGTGCGACGGTCGGCGTCCCGGCGAAATAGAGATGATGCAGAGTTCCGATTATTCCGCCGCTCAGATATATCGCACCAGAAAGCAAAGCCGCATATGCCGCGTGATCGGCACGAATAACTTTTAGCCGTGCGAAAAGAAACGCGATAACAACCGTCGCGAACACTTCAAAAAATCCTTCGACCCAGAGGTGCACGACCCACCAACGCCAGTATTCAACCACCGTCAGATGCGAACGCATTCCCCAGAACAGTCCGGGAGCGTAAAAGAGCGCGATTCCCGCAGTGGTAGCCAAGTAAAGCGTCACCAATGATCTATTGTTCTCTTTAGATCTTAGTGCCGCGACAGCCGAACGCCCGATCAAAAACAGCCATAGTAGCAATCCGACAAACAATGCTGCCTGCCACACGCGGCCGAGATCGACATATTCATAACCCTGATGTCCAAACCAAAACCATAGATCGCCCGGCAGCATGTGCATTACGCTCAGCCACTGTCCGGCCATCGAACCGAGCACGACAATAAGCAGCGCGCCAAACAATAGATCGACACCAAGTTTCTGCTTTTTCGGCTCATAACCGCAGATATACGGTGCGATAAACAGGCCAGCCGCAAGCCATGCCGTCGCGATCCAAAAAATTCCAAGCTGCGTGTGCCAAGTTCGCGTGACGACATACGGTAAATAGTCCGACAGCGGAATTCCATAAAGCCCTCCGCCCTCAACGCCGTAATGGGCCGTGATAATTCCCATGACGATCTGCAAAAGAAACAGAAGCGACACGACCAGAAAATACTTGACCGTTGCCTTTTGCGAAGGCGTCAGCGTTTCGGCGATCAGCGGATCTTTGTCAGGAGTCTCGCGTTCATCAGCTTGTTTATGCCAACCGGCGTAGAACCAGACCATCGCGCCGATTCCCGCGATCAGCATAATGACGCTTACGCCCGTCCAGACAACCGCCGACGCCGTGGGAACATTTCCAACAAGCGGTTCCGATGGAAAATTGCTCGTGTATGAGATCGTGTCATTCGGACGATTTGCGGCCGAAGCCCACGCGGTCCAAAAGAAGAATGAAGTTAGCTGCCGTAGCTTTGCGGGGTCGGACTGAGCGCCGCGCTGGATCGCGTAGTCCTTATTCCCATTGGTGAAAACTTCCGCGTAATGTTTGAGATTATCTTCAAAAGCCTTGGCGCGGATCGGATCAAGAGTTAGACTATCGGTTGAGGCGTCATAGGTATTCGTCCGCATCAAATTTTGCAGACGCTGCCGCAGAACGGCTTGCTGCTCACTGTCTATCGCGTCATAATTCTTGCCGAACCCGGCTGTTGACCAGGTGTTCAGGATAAAAACAGATTCACGATGCAGATAGTCGGCCGTCCAATCGGGTGCGACATAAGAACCGTGCCCCCAGATCGATCCGGATTGCATCCCGCCCATCGCCTGCCAGACATTTTGTCCGTCAGATATTTGTTCCGGCCCGATCAAAACTGAACCGTCGGTCGCGACAACCTCGCGTGGTATCGGCGGAGCTTGGCGAAATATCTCGGTTCCGACCCAGCCCAGAATGGCAAACGAAAAGATAAAAACCGCACCAAATAACAACCAAAGTTTCTTCATTGAATCCACTCCTGCGGGCCGTCAGCTTGCTGCTGTAAATTTCGTCAGGATAAAGCCAAGTGACGGTTTGGCCTCGACCGCGTGCTCAATTCCTGCTTCTAATGTGATCAACGAACCTGGGCTGAGGTCACACGAATCTTCCAGATCGCGACCCGCACGAAATATCCCCGTCCCGTAAAAGCAAAAGACTGTAATGGGAACGTCAGCCTTATGCCTTGCCAAAACTGCTCCGTTCTGGAGCTTGACTTCTACGACGCGGCGGGACGCTCCGCTGTAGATCTCGCTAACCTCTTTATCCCGGTCTAATTCCGGGATCGTTTGCAGATCAAATGTTTTTATCAACTCGATATGTTTCATATTTCCTTACAAGCGGAACTCTAACGTATCACAGCCTAAGAAAAATGATTCAGATCATATTCGCGTGAAAATCTGATTTGACCGTGTATCATTAAGCGCACAGTATGAAGCTTCCGACTATTCAAGGATTGATCAAACGACGTGTTTTGGTAAATTTTCGTGCCGATCCCCAGGTCATTCAAAATATTTTGCCAAAACGGTTTAGGCCTAAGCTGCATAAAGGCAAGGCTGTTGCAGGAATCTGCCTGATCCGGCTGGAGAATATACGTCCAAAATTTGTACCGGGATTTGTCGGGATCAACAGCGAAAACGCGGCACATCGGATCGCGGTAATTTGGGAAGGCGAAAATGGGAAAGAGGAGGAAGGCGTATATATTCCTCGCCGCGATACAAGTTCTACGCTGAATCATCTCGCGGGCGGCAGAATTTTCCCCGGCGAACATCACCGGGCAAAATTCAACATTATCGAGGACGAAACGGCGGTAAATTTTGAAATGAGATCAGACGACGGCGCCGTTTCTGTCAATTTTTCAGGAAAGGTTTCGGACAGCCTGCCTTCGACATCGATATTTTCTTCGGTCGATGAGGCGTCAGATTTTTTTGAACCGGGATCTTTAGGCTATTCGGTCACGAAGAACCAGAAACATTTGGACGGGATCTTCTTGAAAACTAAAACGTGGATGGTCCAGCCATTTGATCTAGATCTTGTCGATTCAAACTTCTACAAAGATGAAACGATCTTTCCAAAAGACGCGGTTGAATTTGATCACGCTCTGCTGATGCGAAACATCGAACATGAATGGCATACGGCAAAGAATTTTGATCTGCAATAGAAAAAAATTGTAAGTCCGGAGCAGTTATTTCGAAGCAAGCGTGTTAGGGATTTTCAGATCGGTTCCGATCTTCTTGTTCAGTTTCTCAATAAAGTAAGCGGATAAAAGAGGAGATTCCTTTTCAACATTCTGATGAACAAAGAAATCCAGTTCTTCGAGGCCGAGCTTTTTCCATTTGGCGATACGCTCAACCCATTCGTCCAGGCGTGAGCGGTCTGATTGGTGATTGGCCCCGACCCAGCGGATAAACGCACGCGGCGTTGTGAGCCGCATATGCATTAGATCGCGGCGGCCCGCAGTATCCACAAGAACATTTGTAATGCCGTTCGATTCAAGCAGATTGTAAAGCTGTGCCGAGACGGACGCGTCGCTGTACCACTCTTCCTTTCGGAACTCCATCGCAAGCGGCACATCATATTTCCAGTTGTCCACAAACCGCTCGACACGGTCAAAATCCTTCGCTCCGAAATTGTTGTGCATCTGCAGGAACAGCATCCCGAGCTTTTCCTTCAGGAAGACGACATTTTCCATGAACTCCTCAACCTTTTCCTCGACATCCTTGAGCCGAGAAAAATGCGTGATGCTTTGTGTAAACTTTGGAAAATATCTAAAGTTCGCCGGCACTCCCTCGCGCCATGCGGTATACTGCTTTTCCCAATAGCGCTTGTAAAACGTAGCGTTCAACTCAATGCAATTGAATTGCGACGAGTAATAAGCCAACTCATCCTTGGTCCCTTTCGGATAAAACCCCTTCAGGTCCTTGCTATTCCATTTGGCACATCCGACATAGACCTTCATGTCCTTTGCCTTTGATTTTTTCAGCACCTTCGCCGTGTCCGGATGGTCGGGCGGGATCGTAAAATCGATCTCGCCGGGATTTTCTACTTGTCCGAATTTCATATTGCAGAATTATAGAAAATCCCACGAACTATCGCCAGCACATCGCAGACAACGGTCCCCTATGGACATCTCGAATAGAAGCAAATTAAAATAACGGATTGTGATAAAAAGAAATGAATCATCTATTGGGTCGCGACCATTTGGCTTGCTTTGGGAATGGCATCGACGGGAATTGTACAGTTGATACGGATGGACGAAGATGTCGCCAAAATGACGCATCTGGGCTGTCCGACATATCTGCCCACCATTCTAGGTGTGTGGAAGATATTTGGAGTCATCGCCGTCCTCATTCCCAAATTTCCTCTTCTAAAAGAATGGGCCTACGCAGGCTTTTTCTTTCGCCATGTCAGGCGCGATACTCTCGCACTTCGCACTCAGCGACCCCGCAATGGAATTCTTCGGCCCATCGCTCTTGCTGGTCCTGACCGTGGTATCTTGGTATTTTAGGCCCGAAAGTAAGAAGGTCTAAAAGTTTATTCCTATGTCTAAAAAGAGAACTGTTATTCTAATTTGTCTGCTGGCCGTGATCCTCGGATTCGTTCTGTTCCTTTCTGTCGATTCGGAATCGGAATTAGGAAGATTGATTTACGGTAACGCGATCATGCCCGCAATGTTATTCTTCGTTTTCTTTGGAGCTTTCGCTGGAGTACTAAAGATCGTTGTTGACCTCGCCTTCCCAGATCGTTTGCCAAAAACCACAACCAGTAGATGGGGCATAACAAGAACTAAAGGAAAAGTAAGCTATGTGGTAAGCGCTCTCTTGTTCTACGGCATTCCCTTAATTGGGGCATTGGCAATTCAAGTTGCCGTAACCGAGCTGAATTTTAGTGTGATTAGAAACTTTATTGTCTTGGGCGTGGTGCTTATATGTGGAATCGCGGCAATTGCGGTCAGCCTTTGGAAGTACCAGGAAAGAATCTATTTAAATAAAAGCAGAGAAGAAACGACTTCTGGTGAAAACCACAGCTAAGATCTCAAGAACGCCCCCACATTAAAGAAATGGGTACGAAAAAACACATGGGCAATACAAACAGCAACAAGAAAGAACTATCAATCGCCGAACGTGATGACCAACTGAGCATTTTGAGGGTCCGTTTTGAGAAAAACCTGAACCGCCACAAAGGCATTGAATGGGCAAAGTTTCAGGCGAAGCTAGAAAACAGTCCTGAAAAGCTCTGGTCGCTGGCTGAGATGGAAAGGACCGGCGGTGAGCCGGATGTTGTTGGGTTTGATAAAAAGACGGGCGAATTTATCTTTTATGATTGCTCGCCGGAAAGCCCAAAGGGACGCCGAAGCCTCTGTTACGACCGCGAGGCTTGGGAATCGCGCAAAGAGCATAAACCAAAAGACAACGCCATCGATATGGCCGCCGCGATGGGCATTAAGATCTTGACCGAAGAAGAATATCGCGAGCTGCAAAAACTCGGAAACTTCGACACAAAAACCTCAAGCTGGCTCGAAACGCCCGCGGAAGTCAGAACCTTAGGCGGAGCCATTTTCGGCGACTACCGCTTCGGCCGCGTTTTCATTTACCACAACGGCGCCGAGTCCTACTACGCCGCGAGAGGATGGCGCGGTTCATTAAGGGTGTAAATTTTTGCGCATCAATTTGCCATGTTTCATCGCGTCAGTCTTTGATCTTCAATAGCAGATCTATCTCACCTGACGAAAGCTCCAACTTATCTTGCAGAATCGACAGGTATTCCTTTGGCGAATACAAGGGATAATCTGTGCCAAAAACAATCCTATCGAGGCCAAGTTTCCGGCAATATACTCCGAATTCGACGAACTCCGCATCCGAGAGTTTTTGAACCCCGTCGCTGTCTTTATCGAGGGCGACAGCCGAAATATCGAATGTGATCTTGTGTTTTTTGAGTTTCGGGTTCGATCTGAATTGTTCGACGAATGTGTCGATCACTGCCTTTGTCCGTGAATTGAACCCGCCTGAAGTTCCGAAATGGGCGATGCGAAGTTTCACAGGCTTCAATTCGTTCAGTATCGAACCGACCAGAATATTTACATCATCCGCCCCAAATTTTCGATGACCATTGCCGAAATGAAGCAGGATGGGAAGTTTGTGCTTCGCCCCATATTCAAAAACCGGCTTTACTTTTTTGACGTGTTCAGGCTCGGTCAGATAGACCTGTGATGCATTAAAATGAAGCTTGATGCCGTCCATTTTCAGTGTGGTTCGGCACCTTTCGAGTTCCTGGAGGGCGTAATCTCTGAGTGGATCGACGCTGCAAAACGCCCTGCCGCGTTTCGGATGTTTATTCCTCGCCGCTGCGACGTAACTATTCTCCGTTTCGACCAACTCCCGCTCATTTTCCCGCTCTCCAAAATCGCTCGACGAAAAAATATGAGCCATCGAGATCAGATCGATCCGCTTCGTCCCCGAGTTTTTGAGGATCACGTCAATATCAGAATAATATTCATCGGCGCGGGAAAAAGGGATGCCCAGGCCTTTCCAAATCTTGATCAATTCGGGGCTTAGAATATGGACGTGAGCGTCGGTCGCGTCAGCCAGGCGTTTTTCTATCGTCTGGCCAAAACCAACAAACACGCTTAAGAGCAAAACGACAATTATTGAAGCGACTTTATTCATTCTGTCGAATCTAATAATAACGTATGCAGAAAATTAGCCCAATAACCGAACTATCAAGCGGTTTTTTAACCGATTTGCTAGAATTACTGAAGAAAAAATATGCAGTTTTCATTTGATCCAAAATTAGCATCCCAGTCATATTAGATCGTAATTGAAGAAGGTGTGGCGAGCCCTTACATTTGAAGGACATAGGAAACGCATGAAAACAATACTATTTGTTATTCTGACCACCTTTGGATGCTCAGTCATCGTGAACGCACAAGTTGGTGAGTTCCCGAACGAATTAAATGGCTATGAGTTTTTTGGTAAAGGTAAGCTCAAGACAATCGTTTTCGGAGTAAGCAAGAAAGAAGATGTCGAGAAACTATTTGGCAGTTCGTGTGAGGAGGATTGTTATTACGACGAACGCTTCACCATCAAATTTGATTATTTGGATTGCGATGATTGCATGACAACTGAATACATTCGCGACCGTGCTATGTGTCCAACGGCCGAGTTCATGGGAACAATTGAAAAAATAACGCTTCAACCCAAATCCCTGATCCGTTTTGAGTTGGTTCCGACGACTCTGTTCAAGAAACATACGGGTGGCTCAATCGCTTTTAAGGACGGCTCGGAGGGAGTTTCATTTGAATCATTTGGCGATGAGTTTGGATTAAAGTATTCGATCAAACAAGGCACATCTTCCCTTACTCTCTCGACTCCCCGTCCAAAAAAGATGAATGGACCTTTGTACTCCATTGAGTATGGAATCAACACTCCGCTGGAAACGAAGATCTTCGCGGCTCCATACAAGGATTGTATGAAGAAGTGACTCAACATATGCAGTTTTCATTTGATAAAAATTTAAGAGAGATCGCGTTCAAGGTCGAGGACGGCGAGCGGCTGACGTGTGATGAAGGGATGTTGCTTTACAACACCAGCGACCTTAATGCCCTTGGTAAATTGGCCGACACGGTTCGCCGCCGCAAGCACGGCCTGACGACGTATTACAACGTCAACCGGCATTTTAACCACACGAATATCTGCGTCGCCGACTGTAAATTCTGTGGCTTTTATCGCCGTGC
>JBGTJP010000006.1:0-34103 GCA_041745075.1 Pyrinomonadaceae bacterium
GAGAGGCCGAGCATGGCTAGGCGTTGGTCGGCGATGAATTCGAGATATTGGCGCATGTCCGCGACCGAGAGGCCGGCGACGCCGCCGCTTAGAATATCTTCGGCAAACTGCATTTCGCACGTCACGGCTTCGTCGAGCATATGGACGATCTGGCGTTCAAGCTCGGCATCGAAAAGTGCGGGCTCTTCCTTTCTGACCGTCTGCACGACTTCCAGAGCAAATTTCATATGCGCCGATTCGTCGCGGAATACCCAGTTCGTCCCGGCGGCCAGGCCGTGGAGCAGGCCTTTTGAACGAAGAAAATAGACATAAGCGAACGCCGCAAAAAAGAAAAGCCCTTCGATACACGCCGCAAAGCAGATAAGATTAAGCAAAAACTTTCGCCGGTCTTCCACCGTCTGAAGCGATTCGAGGTCCTGGATCGTGTCGATCCATTTCATACAGAACTCGCCCTTTTTGCGGATCGACGGAATATTCTCGATAGCCGCAAACGCCTGCTCGCGTTCCTTGTGCTCTGGAATATACGTGTCGAGCAGCGTAAGGTAAAATTGCACGTGCACGGCCTCTTCATAAAGCTGCCGCGAAAGGTACATCCGAGCTTCGGGCGAATTTACGTGCTTGTAGAGATTGAGCACGAGGTTGTTAGAAACGATCGAATCGCCGGTCGCAAAAAACGCCACCAGACGGTTGATCATATGCCGCTCCGGCCCGCTCATTTTGTTGCGCAGATCGGTCACGTCGGTCGAAAAATCGACCTCCTCGACCGTCCACGTGTTCTTTATCGAATTTTTATACATCTCATAAAAATCCGGATACCGCATCGGGCGAAGGGTTAAATTAAAACCTGGGTCAAGTAACATATCTTTCTCACTATCAGTTCGGGCTCTTCAGCATCGTGCCCGGGTATTCAGATTCAACCTGCCGTTCGGCCGCCTCAGAGTTTCGTGCCACGAGTCAGTTTCCGAGTTCCAATTCTCATCACAGCCGAAAAGAAAATATCCATCCGTTTCGTCAGGATCATGGCAAATTGCGAGGCGTCTCTCATCGGAGAATAACGTCACGGGGAGACCGCCGATTTTTCTAGGTATCGCTGCCATTGCATAGTCACTGACAGGCTTCACAAGCCTCAGGATTTTCAAGCGAGCAGGCTAAAGCTTCTTCGTCGGTATATGCCCGCACGTCGGGTTCGTTATCAGGAACGAGTTCCGCCTTCTTATAATCTGCCGTCACCTGAGCGATCTTGGTCGCCGGGCGTGAACGCAGGTAATATGTCGTCTTCAAACCTTTTTCCCAAGCGTACATATACATCGACGAGAGCTTGCCGATGTTCGGGCTTTCCATGAAAAGATTCAGCGACGCCGATTGGTCGATGAAGGCACCGCGGTCGGCCATCATGTCTATCAGGGAGCGCATCGGAACTTCCCAAGCGGTACGGTAGATCGCACGAAGTTCGGTCGGGAATTCTTCGATGCCCTGGATCGAGCCTTCGCTCAATTTGATCTTGTTGCGGATCTCGTCCGTCCACAGACCTGCGGCTTTCAGTTCGCGGACAAGATATTTATTCACCTGAACAAAATCGCCCGAGAGTGTTTCGCGTTTGAAAAGGTTCGACACCTGCGGTTCATTGCATTCGTAGCTGCCGGCAATGGCGGCAATGGTCGCGGTCGGGGCGATGGCGATCATCAAGCTATTGCGAAGTCCGTGCTGCTTGATCTTTTCTTTCAAGGCATTCCAGCGGGCAGTATCTTCCGGCACGACGCCCCAAAGATCGAACTGCAAAACACCTTCTGCCGCACGTGTTTCGGGAAATGCCGGGTGAGCACCCTTTTCTTTCGCCAATTCGCACGAAGCGTCCAACGCGGCAAAATATATCTCTTCCTGTATTTTCGCCGACAACTTGCGGGCTTCGTCCGAATCGAAGGGCAAGCGCAGTTGGAAGAAAACGTCCTGCAAACCCATCAGCCCAAGCCCGATATTCCGCCAGCGTTTATTCGATTCGGCCGTGCTCGGTATCGCGTAATAATTCAGATCGATCACGCGGTCGAGCTGCGTAACTGCAAGGCGGACGTTGTTTCTTAGTTTTTCAAAGTCGAATGCTGCTTCGGTTGAGCCCTTCCTTACGTGCGGGCTACTGACATACCGCGCCGCATTGATCGAGCCAAGATTGCAAACGGCCGTCTCGCCGTCGCTGGTGACCTCGATTATCTCGGTACAGAGGTTCGATAGATGAATGACGTTTTCGGCCCTTGCCGTCTGGTTAGATTTCCTGTTTGCCGCGTCTTTGAACGTCATCCAGCCGTTGCCGGTCTGGGCCATCGTCCGCATCATTTTTGCATAGAGGTCACGGGCCTTTATTTGGCGAACAAACAAACCGGTCTCTTCCGCTTTCACATACTCAGCCTCGAAATTTTCACCATAAACATCGGGAAAATGCGGCACGATCTTCGGGTCGAACAGCGACCACATCTCGTCGGCTTGGACGCGTTTCATAAACAGATCCGGGATCCAGTTTGCCAAATTTAGGTTGTGGGTGCGGCGAGCCTCGTCGCCCGTGTTGTCGCGGAGTTCAAGAAAATCTTCGATATCGGCGTGCCACGTTTCAAGATAAACGCACGCCGCGCCTTTTCGCTTGCCGCCCTGATTGACGGCCGAAACCGACGAATCCAAAGTTTTCAACCACGGCACAATCCCGTTCGAGTGTCCGTTAGTTCCGCGGATAAGCGAACCCTGCGACCGAACGCGATGATACGCGATGCCGATACCGCCCGAAAATTTCGAAAGCATCGCCACGTCAGAATATTTTTTGTAAATGCTCTCAAGACTGTCCTGCGGCGAATCGAGCAGAAAGCAGGACGAAAGTTGCTCATGACGCGTTCCGGAATTAAACAGCGTCGGCGTCGAGGGCACGTACTCAAGCGATGAAAAAAGCCTGTAAAGCTCGATCGCCTCATACGGCGTTTCGGAAAGGCCGCAAGCAACGCGCATCCAGAAAAACTGCGGGGTTTCTATAACGTCACGCGTTACGGGATTTTTTAACAGATATCGGTCATACAAAGTGCGGAGACCGAAAAATTCGAATAGATCGTTGCGGGTCTGGTCTATTGCGTCATTCAGCTTGCGGCTGTTTTCCGAAACGAAGTCGACGACGCGCTCTGCGATCAGGCCTTCCTTTACGCCAAACGCTATCGACTGTGAGAACGAATGAATTTCCTGATTGCGGACCTCTTTTTCAATATATTGATTTAGAAGGCGTGCGCCCAAACGCGAATATTCCGGCTCTTCGAATATCAGGCTGGCCGCGGTCTGGATCGAAAGCTTGTCCAGCTCCTGCGTGGTCGCGCCGTCATACAGACCGCTGATCGTTTTGGTCGCGATCCGCATTGCGTCCACGCTCGGCAAACTGTAGCAGCAGCGTGATATCGCCCGGACGATCTTGTTTATATCGACCGGCTCGAAATTGCCGTTGCGCTTTCTCACGCGCATCGTCGTCTGCGCCGTTTCTTCTGATTGCCGGGCTGCGGTTGCGGTGGAAGTTTGACCAATATATGTGTCCATTATTGCGTTTGATTTCCTCACGATAGAATTCTGAAATTTGGCGACGGGGCGTAGTCGAAAAAATACCGGGTTAAATTTCAGAGACAAAAATCCCGTCACCGGCTTTTCTTGAAAGCGGCGTCCTGGTCGCACCCTTTGGTTTGATTTGGATTATTTTGGGCCTAAAAGGCCATGTCCTACCGGCTGCCGCTCCCCGATGCAAGATTGGAGAATACGGATTGAGGGCAGTCTTCGTTCCCCATTAATTCTTCGGGGCAGATGCGGCTCCCGCAGGAGCCGCATTCCTTCAATCTAACTAAAACCTACCGAGCGTTCCTTCAGTGGATATAGAATATATGGTAGTCAACAGGCTTTGTCAACACAAAATATAGTGGTTTTTAAACTAATTGCTAAAACCTGTATTTGCAGCATTTACCGCGCCCGCCGTGAAGTAGTGGATGAATATGTGTTTAACAACCCTGTAACACGTGAAAATGCAGTTATTTAAGGCCTAATTTCATGCCAACATGAGACGCCGAAAAGCCTAAATTGGAGTAAAAGCGATGAGCATCGGTGCGTTCGCTATTGGTCGTTAGCTGGATCGAAATGCAGCCTCTTTCTTTTGCACGCTCGATCGCCCACAACATCATCTCGTGTCCTATTCCCTGACCGCGATATTTCTTGTCAACGCGAACCGATTCGGCCGTGCATCGCTTCCCGCCCTGAAAGCTGATCGACGGCGTGAAAGTGAGCTGCATAGTGCCGACAATTTCGCCCTCCAACTCGGCCACGATCAGTTCGTTGTTCGGATCGGCCTCGATCTCGCGAAAGGCTTCTCGATAGCTTTCCGGGAGCGGGTCTTCGAAACGCTCTCGCTGGGAGCCAAGGAAATCGTCCGCGAGCATGCGAACAATTTTGGGGAGGTCATCGATTCTCGCTTGTTGGAAGCTTACATTCATAAAACAAGAACCCAGTCGCTAAAGCTCCTGGATCTGCCTCTGTGTCTCTTAGAATCACCTTCTTGAGATCCTAATCGACAACCAACTCATCAAACGCAAACTCGACATTGTCCGGCAGCAACCCTGAATCACGCTCGTGCAGAATATCGTGGTTCAGGTGTGTGAGAAAGGCCCGTTTTGGTTTGAGATCCTCGATGATCGATAGGGCTTCTTCCAGATGAAGGTGCGTCGAATGGGGCTTGATCCGGACGCAGTCCAAAACCAGCACATCGAGATCGCGAAGGCCGTCCATCGAATCGGGCGGGATCACCTTCAAGTCGGTTGCGTAGGCAAAATCGTTAAAGCGGTATGCGACGACGGGCAGTTTGCCGTGGATAACCTCAAGCGGCGTCACCTCTATTTCCTCGCCGATACAAAAGGCGGAATTATGAACCACCGTGTGCGGTATCAACTGCGGCAGCCCGCCGCCGAAATGCGTGGGCTCGAAGATGTATTTGAAAATACGGCGAAGATCGATCCACGCGATCTCATTGGCAAAGATAGGCATCGCTCCGTAGCGAAAATTCAACGGCCGGATGTCATCCAAGCCAAACACGTGATCGACGTGGCAATGTGTTATGAGTATTGCGTCGAGACGGCGAATATTCGCTCTTAAGGCTTGCTGTCTGAAATCGGATGAGGTGTCAACGAGGATCGTTTTCCCAGCGTGTTCGACAAGGATCGAAACCCTCAGCCGCTTGTCACGCGAGTCTTCCGACAGGCAAGTTTCGCAATCACAGGCGATAGAGGGAACGCCGGTCGATGTGCCTGTGCCTAAAAACGTGAGTTTCATGAAAACAATCAGCCACCGAGGTCACAGAGAAAACAGAGCGGGATCCTATGAATCTCTGAGTCCTCTGTGAACTCTGTGGCCAATCTATTTTTTTCCTAATATGTCCGCATCGGAGAACTGCTTTGCTGCCTGGGCCTTTAATTTTTCTTCGGTTGCCCGCACCATCGTGACGTACTGCATCCGCAAGTCGGCGAGCAGGCCGTCGAGCAGACGCGATTCCTGTTTGTGCAGATTTCCCTTCGTTTTATCGCGGATCATGCCCAGAACGTCGAGCCAATATTTGCCGGTCTCAAGATCAACGGCACGTTGACCCGTGGCAGGATGCGGAACCGCTCCCAAACTTGCGGCGGCATTAGTTGCCAGCGTCGAGAGAAAATTGACAAAGCTCGCCGGGTCGTCCGCACCCGGAATTTCCGATCCGTCGTCTTCGAGATCATCGGCCAGCTCATCAACGGACGGAAAAGCTGAGGGATCTTCAGCGGCCTTTGCGGCAGCAGGTTGGGACGAAGCTGGTGCGGCGGACTCCGTCGGTTTTGGCTCCTCCAGCACGACACCTTCCTTTACAGAGCCGTCGGCATTGAATTTACGGCGGTCCGTGACCTTAAATGTAACCTCATCCTGATTTTCTTCGTGTCTGATCATATATGTCTTCTGAAACTTGATAGTAGCATTTTGGCGTTTCCGATTTCAAAATAGTGAGATTTATCTTGGGCTGTCTTGAGCCCGGTCGGTTTCTGTGTGAATAATTGATGATTGTAATAAACACCGCTGCCTAACCATATGTCGAAAAGCTTTGACGAATTAATTGCCGTAATGGCCCGCCTGCGGGCTCCGGGCGGCTGTCCGTGGGACGCCGAGCAGACCTATCAGACCCTTTCGCAATATCTTCTGGAAGAGGCGTATGAGACATTCGACGCTATTCACGCGGTCGGCGAAACTGGCGACACTTCGCATTTTGTCGAAGAGTTGGGCGATCTGCTGCTTCAAGTTGTGTTCCATTCCACGATCGCGGCCGAGCGCGGCGATTTTACGATCGACGATGTTTCTGCCGGTGTTGCAAAAAAGCTCGTTCTGCGGCATCCGCACGTCTTCGCTGATGCTACTTTAGAAAGGGCTCAGGATGTTCTGGACAACTGGGACACGCTCAAGGCGAACGAACGGAAAGCTTCAGGTAAAGTCGAGAAACCAAAAGAGTCGCTACTTGAAGATGTCCCGATCCATTTTCCGGCATTGCTCGAAGGCCTGAAGCTAACAAAAAAGGCCGCCAAGGTCGGATTCGACTGGGAAGATACAAAGCGGATCTTCGAGAAACTTGACGAAGAGGTCGCCGAGCTCAAAGCGGCTATCCAAAACGACGACAAGAATAATATCGACGAAGAGATAGGCGATCTGCTGTTCGTCGTAGTTAATCTTGCCCGCCATCTTGACGTTGAGCCGGAAACGGCCCTCAAGAAAACCAACCGCAAATTCCGCCGCCGATTCCATTTTGTCGAAAAGCAGCTAAAAGCTAACGGCCAATCCGCCGAAGAAGCAACTCTGGACGAAATGGATTCGCTTTGGAACAAGGCGAAGACAGCCGGGATCTAAGGACCGATAACGCCTAATCGAACACGCTGCGTTTTGATCCAATACATACATTTTCTCCCGTCAAAATAGCCTCGCCCTGTCAACCGCTGCCTCCATTGGACTTACGGCCCCCGTCCATATTTTGGCACGCTCCTTGCGGGTCGGAATTTTATCAGTAACCACGTCGGGGCTGGTATCAAAATCAAGGGAGGTTTCCAAATGTTCGCAAAAACAAACACTAAGCTCTTAATCATTCTGTCATTTATACTCGCTGCCACGGCGAGCGCTCAAACGCCAACAAAAATTGAGGTTGTTGCCAACCCCGATGGCACCTACTCGGTTATCGAATATCCGGTCGGTAAAGAGGTAATAGTAAAACTTTTGCCATCCGCAACTCTCGCAGATGCAACCGGCACTGCGAGGATCCTGCGAGCGGACGCCGGAACCAAAATATTTCTTAATTTCACCGGTATAAGCGCGGATGCTTCTACGTATTACGCATATGCGATCGATCCGGCCGGATCACCGACATATCTTGGGCCGGTGACCGCAAAAGACGGACAAGCATCTGCCGAATTTTTTGCACCGCTTGAAAAGTTCATGGTCGTTCTCTCCCCGACTGAAGGGCTAAAAACGTGGGATCCGTCAACCGCGGTCATTTTCCGCAGCGAGGTGCCGGCAGGTTATGCGGTCGTCCCGATGGCGAAAACGTCCGATACTAAGGCCGTTGCTGCAACAGTACCCGTCGAATCGGCATACGATGTACCTTTGCTTAATGTACCGAGCTTTAAGGAAAAGACCACCGAGGTTCGCGTCAATTTCTCGGGCGAATTGGCCGGCTTGAAAGGCAAGGCGTATATAGATCCGGGTCAAAAGGGTACTACTCAGGTAAAAATGCGTTTTGACGATATGAAGCTTGCCCCGAAAGATAAGCGTCTTGTACTTTGGGCGGCGTCGGCTAGTGGTGAATATACAAAACTGGGTCAGGTTATCAACACCGGTAAGCGTCAGGAATCCGAGATCCGAAGCGAAACCGCGCTATCTGATTTTGGGTTGTTCGTAACGCTTGAGGACACGGATGTAGCTCAGCCGACCAGCAAAACGTATTCAGTATTGGCGGCGGAATGAATGAATAGGATCTAGAACAGCCGACACAAAAAAGCGGGCCCCCCGGTCCGCTTTTTTACTCAGCGAAAAGCTCGGAAAGGACGTTTAGCACCTTGACTCCGCTCTTTGGCGTGATCGAACCTATTTTTTTCGCGAGTCTTGCCTGATCAACCGTTCTGATCTGATCTAAAACAACGAACCGCTCATTATTGAGAAATGTGACGGGCACACGAGTCGGGTAAGATGCGTTTGTAGAGGCAAGCGGAGCTATAATGACCGTGTCCATATTACGGTTCAATTCGTCGGGCGAAATGACGACCCCGGGCCGGGTATTTTTGGGGTCCGTTGAAAGACGTTCGTCCAGATTGATGAGATAAACGTCGAAACGGCTTACCATTTCCACTCCTTTGCTTCGAATCCGGTTGCGGGAACGGGTGCAAGGGGTTGATCGTCATCAGCATCGGCCAACGCCTTAAAAGCGGCGTCCCAGGATCCGCGCGGCTTTTGGACGCCGCGGATCAATAGCCCGTCGGCATGAACTTCAAGTTCGACCTCGCCGGTAAGTTTTGTTTCCTCGAGCATCATTTTTGGTATTCGGATGCCTTGCGAGTTACCGATCTGAATTATCTGCGCTTTCATAATTACATCGTAATTACAACCTACTTGCAGTGCAAGCCGCTTTGAGCGGCATCGCTAAGTCCGCAGAGCACCTTCAAGCGATCTTCTCGAGCCCATTCATAAATGGTCGAAGGACATCCGGCACGACGATCGTCCCTTCCGCCTGCTGATAGTTTTCGAGGATAGCGATCCAGGTCCGCCCAACGGCAAGACCGCTTCCGTTGAGCGTGTGGGCGAACTCTGGCTTTGCACCGCCTGAGCGCCTGAACCGCAGGTTCATCCGCCGGGCCTGAAAGTCGCCACAGTTTGAGCAGCTTGAGATCTCGCGATAGGTTTGCTGAGACGGAAGCCAAACCTCGATGTCATAGGTTTTCCGTGCCCCAAATCCCATATCGCCGGTCGATAAAATAACGGTGCGGTACGGTAATCCCAGTAACTGAAGGATCTTCTCCGCGTCGGCTGTCAGCATTTCATGCTCGATCTCAGAGTCTTCCGGCAGGGTTAGCTTAACCAATTCGACCTTTTCGAATTGATGCTGCCGGATCAGCCCGCGCGTGTCGCGGCCATAGCTTCCCGCCTCGCTGCGAAAGCACGGCGTGTAAGCCGCATAGAATTTCGGCAGATCCTTTGCGTCAAAAATCTCTTCCGCGTGGTAATTCGTGACCGGAACTTCGGCGGTTGGGATCAGAGCAAAACCGCGTTCGTCCTTGATATGAAAAAGATCCTCGGCAAATTTTGGGAGCTGGCCGGTACCGAACAACGCAGTTTCGTTTACCAAAAACGGCGGCAGAGTTTCGGTGTAACCATGCTGGGTCGTATGAACGTCGAGCATAAAATTGACCAACGCACGTGAAAGGCGTGCGCCCGCCCCGTTCAATATCGCAAACCTCGCACCGGCGATCTTCGTCGCCCGCTCAAGATCCAGGATACCGAGGGCTTCACCAAGATCGACATGGTCCTTCGGTTCAAAATCGAAAACACGGGGTTCGCCCCACTTTCGAATTTCAACATTGGCGGATTCGTCGGCACCGATGGGCACGTCCGCCGCAGGAATATTTGGCAAACCGGCCAGCAGCTCACGCATCGCCGTCTCAGCCTCGCCACGGGCGTTTTCAAGCTCGGCTTGCTTATCCTTTAACCCGGCGACTTCGGCCTTCTTTGCTTCGGCCTTGTCTTTCTTTCCGGCCTGCATCAAGGAGCCGATGTCTTTGCTTGCCGAATTGCGAATTTGATTTATCTTGTCATCCTCGCCGATAACGCGCCGCCGCTCCGCATCGAGTTCACGAAATTTATCCAGGCTGTCCGGCGGAAAATTCCGGTTCGCAAAAGCCTTGCGCACCGTGTCGAGGTTTTCCCTTACGTAGTTTAGATCCAACATTCTTTCTATTTACTTTTGGTCGCGACCATGGCCACCGCCTTTTCTATTCTTTTGATCCGCGTCCCTTCCTGCTTTGCCTCTTGAATCGCCCGCACATGTTCTTTTTTGTGCGTGTAACTCAATTTTTCCCAAGGATCCCAAAGGCCGGCCTTCCTTATCGCAGCGGCCAGATCTGCAGGAGTTTCGACCGTCCGCGGCACATCGTCGCGCTCGATCACAACCTTGATCGTTTCGCCGGCCACGATGCCGGCTTCGTCTCGAAATGCCTTCGGAATTCCAAGCACATAGTTACCGCCCATTCTTACGATAGAGCCGCGATAGACCGCGCCGTTCACCGCCGCCGTAACCGGCACCCGTTTCGCGCCAAAGATCTTTTCGACGTCGAACGGTATCGTAATGCCGGTCGCTTCCATCGAACCGTGTTTTTTGAGCACGACTTCGATTGTTTGTTTTGCGGCCATTTTTAACCTAAACTTCTCTGTTCGATCATAGTGAAAGACTAGACGAATTTAGCAAACTTGGTATGTCAAACAAAGTTCGTAAAGCCGTTTTCCCCGCCGCCGGCCTCGGCACACGATTTCTGCCCGCGACCAAAGCGTCACCGAAAGAAATGCTGCCGCTGGTCGATAAACCGCTTATCCAATACTCGGTGGAAGAGGCCGTTGCGAGCGGTATTGAATCGATATTGATCATCACCGGCCGCGACAAAGCGACGATCGAAAATCATTTCGACATCTCGTTCGAACTCGAAAAGCTTCTTAAGGAAAAAGGCAAAGACGAGATGTTTGAGATGGTTCGGGCCATCTCCGACATTGCAAAGATCAGTTATACGCGGCAAAAACAGGCGCTCGGCCTCGGCCATGCGATATATCAGGCAAAGGATTTTGCCGGCGGTGAACCATTCGCCGCATTGCTCGCGGATGATGTCGTCGATGCTGAAAAACCTGCCTTGAAGCAAATGGTCGAGGTTTTTGAAAAGTACGGTGCCCCAATGATCGCGACGATGCAGATCGAGGGCGAGGCGATCTCACGTTTTGGCGTGATCGATGCGGAAGAGGTGGAACCCAACGTTTATCGCATCAAGGACATGGTTGAAAAGCCGGCCTATGCAGATGCTCCTTCCGATCTTGCCATCATCGGCCGTTATATCTTTACGCCCGATATCTTCGACGCGATCGAGCGGACATCGCCCGGCGCCGGCGGAGAGATACAGATCACCGACGCAATGCGGCTTTTGTTGAAGGACAGGCCGTTTTATGCCGTGAAACTGGACGGGGTCAGGCACGACGCGGGGGATAAGCTGGGCTTTTTGATCGCAACCGTCGAATTTGCGTTGAAGCGTAAAGACTTGGGTGACGAATTTCGCGAGTATCTAAAGGCCCTGGAATTGTGATCGGACCGCACAGATGCGAGTGTAAAGTGATGCCTTGAGAAGTTCTCGTTCACACCCGCGTTCCCGCCCGAGTGGCCAGGATAAGTTGTACGACCAACAGGATCACTACACAGCCCAGCAATACAAACATTCCGGCCCGCAGGCTGCCTGCTGTATTTGATACAAATCCGATCAGCCAGGTCACCGATGTTGCGCCCAGCGTTCCGCAAATAAAAAGCGGCATTGCCCGCCGCGTTGCCGACGGGCCAAAGGTTCGTATAAACCGCGCGAGATTGGTAGGAAAAACCGAGGAAGTTCCGAAACCTGAAACTGCCGCGCCTATGCTTAGCCAAAAAATGCTTCCGGCGGAAAGTAAGATCAACATTCCAGCCAACATAAGCCCGAGGTCAAGAAACAGGACCTGGTCTTCGTTCAGGAATCGAAAAAAACCAGGAGCAACCCCGCGGCCCACGACAAAAAATAGAAAGTAGAGAAAAGTTGGTGAGACGATCTGAACGACCGGTTCCCCGTTCAGACGGTCGGCATACGTTGTAAGCCAGCCGCCAACGCCGCTTTCAAAGCCCACGTGAACGAGATTGAACAGTGCGATCGTCCACGCAATGCCGGTAGCCCAGATCGCGACCGGTTTAATGCCTTCGGGTGCGTTTTCATGTTCGGCGGCCGTCGGATGATCGGTCTTGCGTGGAAGAAAAGCGATCAAAGCCGCACCTATCAGTAACGGAATTGCCAGCAGCAAGGTTGTTAGAAAAATGCTGCCTCTGGTCGATGTTATATCGACAAACGGCTTGCAGAATATTGCTCCAAGGCCCCAGGCAAAATTCAGAATGCTTAAGGCGGACGCGCTTCGCAGTGGGTTCATCTCAAGCACCAGCATATTTATCGACGGAAGAGTCAGCCCGATGCCTAAACCATTGATAAAAAAGCCGGTCAGACAGCCCGCGAATGAATTCAGATTCATCGCGGTTACACCCGCCGCCATCAAAAGACAGCCCAGAATTACCGCAAGGATAAATCTATTTCGCCGCCCAAACCAGCTGGTCAAAAGTGTGCCGATGATCGACCCTGCAAACTGGGCCGGAAACAGATAGCCCAACTGCAGGTCGTTCAGGGCAAAACTGACCGAAAGGATCGGCAGCACCTGGCCGATCAAGACCGTTGCGATCCCCGACCCGAAAAAAACTATATGCAGGAGTACGGTCAGTTCCCGATTCTTGGGTGATTCCATTTGTTCGTTGATCCAGGTTCGACCACAAGGATCGAACAGTGGATAAATTGTAATTGCTAAGCGGGATAATGTTAAACCCACTGAACATTCGCATTCTCCTAACCGATTGGCTAAAATTTGAACGAGTCAGAGACAAAACCGCGCGGCCGCAATTTTTTTCGCGATGCCGCACGAATTACAGATGCCGCTCGCAGCTATCGAAGAGGCCGTTGACGATATTCGCAACGGCAGGATGATAATAATCGTTGATGACGAGGACCGCGAAAACGAGGGAGACCTGGTTTGCGCAGCCGAAAAGGTCACGCCCGAGATCATTAATTTTATGGCCGTGCATGGCCGCGGCCTGATCTGCATGCCGCTAACCGAAGACCGTTGTGATGAGCTGCAGCTCTCTCCGCAAACGACCGAAAACACATCGAGTATGGGCACGGCATTCACAATTTCCATCGAAGCGCGCGAAGGTGTGACGACCGGCATCTCGGCGGCCGACCGGGCGAAAACCATTCTCACCGCTGTAAACCCTGAGTCAAAGGCCTCCGACCTGGCGCGGCCGGGGCACATTTTTCCTCTTCGGGCTAAGCGGGGCGGCGTTCTGGTCAGGGTCGGACAGACTGAGGCAAGCGTGGATATCGCGCGTATTGCCGGCCTTCTTCCGGCAGCTGTGATCTGTGAAATAATGAACGACGATGGTTCAATGGCGCGGATGCCTGAACTTGAGGTCTTTGCCAATAAACACGCGCTAAAGATCGTTTCGGTCGCCGATCTCGTCCGTTACCGCATTGAAAAAGAGACTCTTGTGAAGCGCATTGTAGAAACCCGCCTTCCGACGAGTTTTGGCACCTTCCGCGCGATCATTTACGAGAATGAGATGAACGGCGAAACGCATGTCGCTCTTGTTATGGGAGACGTATCGCAGGCAACCGACGCGGTTCTGGTTCGCGTCCAAACGGAGAACATAACATTCGCCATGTTCGGCTCGACTCTTGGCGAAGCGTCGGGTGCCATTCAGTCCTCTCTCCAGAAGATCGCTGACACTGGCCTAGGCGTGCTTCTTTATTTGCGTCAGCGTGAGAACAATCTTGACCTTGTGAATCAACTCCGTACATATGCATTGATGCAGGGGGAAGGAATTGATTTTCAGGCGGCAAAGCAGCAAACTGGTTACGGAAAGACCCACGACCACGGTATCGGCGCCCAGATACTAAACGATCTCGGTGTCCGTCGCATCAGGCTGCTGTCGAACCATCCCCCAAAAGTGAACGCTATTGAGGCGTTCGGCCTTGAGATCACTGAAACGGTTGCGTTTTAGTTGCGGCAGGCGAATTAGATTATGTCCGACGAGGAAGTCGAGCAAAGGGAAGGCACGGAACCTGGAACAGAACACGCAGATAAACCTGCGGCTAAAAAGGCGCGCCCGTTTTTTACGCGGCGGAATGTGGCGATCGTACTTGGCTTAACCGGATTAGGGGTCGTGCTTGCAGCGTTACTCTCTGTTGTTGTGTATCGAGCCGGCGTAGCGGATAGCTACATTAAGGACCAGTTCCGGTCCAAAATGGCCGAAATTGGAATGGAATTCGATGCCGACGTCTTCCGGGTTACGGTTTCCCCGCTTGAAGTTGAACTGAAAAACGCGACCTTTAACGACCGCCTGTCGGGTGAAAAGCTATTTTTCGTTCGCGATGCCCACTTGGGGCTGACCATCCAAAACCTGTTCGCGTGGCAGCTTTCGCGCGACATTAGCATCGATTCGACCGAGATTAACGGGGCCGAGGCATGGGTAAAGTTTGACGAGAACGGCCGCTCCAATTTCTCGAATCTCACGCTTGTCGAAAGCGGCAGCAATTTCAATTTTAAGTACGAATCCATCAAATTCACGCTGCGCGACAGCACTGTTCATTTTGGCGATATTTCGCGCAAGATCGCGGGCGAAGCCAACAACGTCTTTTTTCAACTTGAGCCCGAAGATTTTACGGTTCCGGACGAACAAAAAAGATACAAGTTCGACATTTCTTCGACCGAATCCAAGTTTGTCTATGACGAGCGGCCCTTGACTCCGATCGACATTCGCGCTCAGGGTATCGCGGATCGGATGGGGGCAGAGATCAGTCAGCTTCAGCTTACGACGCCCCTTGGTTCGTCTGCATTGAGCGGAAAGATCACCGATTGGACGGCCCTTAAATATGACCTGAACATCGAATCCTCGGTCGATCTAACCCAAGCGTCGACCATATTCCCGCTTGGAACGCCGATCCGAGGCGTCGGGAACTTCAAAGGCAAAGTTTCCGGCGAGGGCGAAACATATCGTGTCGACGGAACCATCGATTCCGAATCGCTGACTGCGGAAGGGATATATCTCAAGGGAATAAATGTTGCCGCGACCGTCGAGGGAACCAACGCAAATTACGCCGCGAACGGCAAAGCGGTCGCTGAACTGCTGACGTTCGAAGATTTCCGCATCGAGTTTCCGAAACTCACCGGCAACGTCCGCGGCACGGGCACCGATTTTCGCTGGGTCGGCGAGCTGCAGGCCGTGGCCGCAAAATCCAAATCGCTCTCGCTCGGCGGCTTGTTCCTTTCCGATGCGGTCGCGGAATACAAGGACAAGGAACTTGTCGCTTCCGCTGCGAACGGCAGGGTGCAAAAATTCGCGATCGATGATAACGAATTCTCGGCCCTGACGGCCCGCAACCTGCGATTCTCTATGCCGAACGGAGACGCTGATCTAAAGGCCGACAGTGCGACAGCAGCTTCTTTTGCCACTAAGGATTACAGACTAAATGATATACGCGGCCAGGACCTTCGGGTCAAAAATGCCAATGGCCGGACCGATGTCAATGTCAGCAGTCTAAAGGCCCGCAATGCGCAGATAAAAGGTAATACGCTTGAAAATGTGACGGCGGACGAATTCAAATTCGGCAATCTGCCAAACTCGATCGAGCTTTCGGCAAAAAATCTGAAAGCAGACAGGCTGAACGCGGATGGCACGCGGATAGACGGGATATACGCCCCGGAAGTTTCGCTGACCGACAACGCGGCTGAGACGCTGATCTATTCGGACGAACTTCGCATTGCAAGCATCGACGCGGGATCGGCCGTACTCGGCAGCTTGAACATTGGCGGTGTGCGGCTGACCATTAGGCAAGGGCGGGTCGAGGGCACGTCCAATGATATCGACGCAGGTTCGGTCAAACTCGCAAAAAGCTCGGCTCTGCCCGATGGCGGCACCATCGAATCAGTAAAAATAGCCAAACCGGTCTTTATTCTCGAACCTTCCGGACGCTACCGTGCAAGCGCGGACATGAGCATTGGCGGCGGGACCGTCGGCAGCATACCGCTTGGCGCCGCACAGGCGAAAGTGCTGATCAACAACGACGGTGCAAATTTGAACGACCTGACGGCCTCGATCATGGACGGCACAGTTGCCGGAAACGCGACCGTCGCGTTCAACAACCGTTCGCGGTCCGCGATCAATGCCGATTTTGCGAACCTCGACCTCGGTAAGATCGCCGCCCTGCAAAGCGGCCGGGTAATGCCGCTTGAAGGAAAAACATCGGGACGGCTCGACCTATCGCTAAGCGGGACCGATTACAAGACAACCAGCGGAACCATAAACGCTACCATCGCCGCGGCGGCTGGAAACACCGACGGAAACAAGATCCCGGTCAATGGGACTGTCAACCTTTCGGCGACCAACGGACTCTTTAACGTCGATCTCGCAAAACTCAATACCGATAAAAGCGAACTCAACGCATCAGGCCGCTTCGATCTCAGGAATGATAATTCCGACCTTGATGTTGCACTGCGTTCGACCGATGCGGATGAGATCGTAAATCTGGTGCGGCTAACCGGTGTCTCGCCCGAATTCGAAACTCAATATGATTCGATGAAGGCGGCCGTTGCCGGAAACCTCACATTTGACGGCAAAATAACCGGAAATCTTACGGAGCCGACGATCGATGGCCGGGCGTCGCTTGCCTCGGTCTCGCTGCGCGGACGTGACCTTGGCACGCTGTCGTCCGACATAGCGGTTTCACCGGTCGAAACCGAGCTTCGCAACGGCAAACTGCAACAGAGCGACGGCGGGTCTGTTGCGTTCAACGTCAAGATCCCATCGGCCGGGACCAACAATATCAGCGTCGATGCGGAGTTGGCCGGCGTGAATGCGGGTAATTTGTTGGCGGCACTGCCCGTCGATCTGCCGGAAAGATTAAACGATTTCAATGGAAGAACATCGGGAACGGTCGCCCTTTCAGGCCTGCCGGGCCGGTCGCAGGGAGAGATAAACATCGCTTCCGAAAAAGGGACCGTTGCGGGCCAATCCTTTGACAGCCTGACGGCAAAAGCGGTCTTCAACGGCACCAGGATCGACCTCGAGCGCGGCGAAATACGCCTCGGCGAAGGGTTTATTTCGGCGAACGGCTCTTACGATACTGCGTCAACGGTGTTTGACCTCGATGTAGATGGAAAGTCCGTACCGCTTCCGCTCGCCGCCGCATTTCTACCGGCCGACAGCGGCATTCCGGCAATAACCGGTGCGGCCGACCTGACCGCCAAAGCTGTCGGCGAAATAGACCGGCCCGCCACCATCAGCGTAAATTTTAACGGGACCGCCCGGGACGTGCTCATAAACGAAAGAGCGCTCGGAACGGTCACGTTCCGGGGCATTACGAGCAACCAAATATTGAATGCCGATGTAGTCGCAACACTTGAAAACCGTCCGCAGAACATCAACGCCACCCTGAACTTTGGCGATGAAAATCTGCCATTTCGTGTCGAGACAAGTTTTGACCAAAGCCCGCTTGGGCCTTTCTTTGCGTTCGTTCCGCAGCTAAACGGTATCTCGATCGAAGGCGTCGGCACGGGCCAGGTTGAATTTGGCGGAAATATAGCCCAAAAAGACTCGAGCGGAAGCACGGTTTACTCTGCGGCGGGGTTGTCAGGGTTTGCCCGCTTCAGCCAGCTTTCCTTAAGGCTGCAGGACACGCCGATCAGTGCGTCCGAGCCGGTTTCCGTCCGATTCGATACGCGAGAAATCGTTTTTGAGAGCGCCAAATTCTCGGGCAGCGGCTCAAACTTGACTATCGCGGGGAGCAAAGCCCTGCAGGACGACGGCTTAAATAACCTGTCGGTTGACGGCCGCGTGAACCTGACCCTTCTTAACGTGATCCCGCAGATAGCGAACGGCGACAACTTTTTCGGCGGGTATGCAAGTGTTTCGATGCGTTTGGCGGGCCCGAACCGGACTGCCCGGCTTTCGGGTACGGCCGAACTGGAGAATGCCTCATTCGCGACCTTTATCGGCTCCGACCGCTTGACCTTCGATCGCCTGCAGGGAAGCATCCGTTTTGCCTCCAATCAAGTCCAGGTCGATCAGGCATCCGGTTATCTTGGCGGCGGCAAGTTTGTTGCCTCCGGCGGTGCACTGCTGAACGATAAGCTTGAGCTTTCGTCGTTCCGGTTCGATATGAACGGTTCAAATATCACTGTGCCTCTGCCGGAGGATTTCATCACCACTGGCGACGCAAAACTCGAGATATCGGGCCGACGGATCGGAAACGGAGTATTGACAAATATTGCCGGAACCATCCTGGCCCGCCGCAGCGTGTATTCACAGGACATAGACCTTGCAAAAATTGTCGGCGGCCGCCGCGAAGGTTCTCTCTCAAGCGGCCCATCGTCGATCCTGGCACCACGATTCGACCTTATTATCGAAGGCCGGGACGCTCTGATCGTAAGAAACAACATCGCCGACCTGACCGCTTCGGCTTCGCTCAGGCTGACCGGGACGACCGATAATCCGCAGATCTCCGGGCGCATCACGGCCAATAGCGGTACGGTCTTTTTCAGAAAGGACCGGTACATAGTGCAGCGTGCGGTGCTGGATTTTCCGCCGAACACCGAGATCGAGCCGATAATAAATCTGCAGGCTGAATCCGAGATCGGCGGCTATCAGATCTTTGTCAATCTGGCGGGGCCGCTGACGGACACCGAGAATCTTTCGGCGACCGTCCGGTCAAGCCCGGCGCTGCCGCAATCCGACGTTATCTCGCTGATCACCACGGGGAATCTATCGAATACCGATGCGGGAATACCGACGCTTGCTCAAACCGGGATCAACACAGCCGCCGAGGTTCTGACCGACTCGATCATTAACAATCCGGCCCGCAAGGCAACCGACAAACTTTTTGGCCTGAATGTGTTCGAGATCGATCCAATAATTTCGGGCCAGCGGCTCAATCCGTCCGCGCGGCTGACCGTGGGCCGCCAGATAAACAATAATTTACGCGTCACGTACGCGACCAATTTGTCGCAGGACCAAAATCAGGTCCTTGCCCTGGAATACCGGGTGTCCAACAAACTTTCAGTCGTCGCCCAATACGAACAACGGTCGCTGACCAACGTCACGCAGGACCGCAACAGCTTTAGCATTGAGGTGCGCTTCAGAAAGCGGTTTTGATCAGCCGGACTCTTATTTTTCGAATGCCTTTTTTTTCGCCGGCCACAACGTGCGGCCGCAAGATATTTACGCTATTCAGGAGCGGGAACCCGTGGGTCGGTATAGTTGTGCTTGGGCTGGCTTTTTGCGTTTCGTCATTCGGACAGCAGGATTTCGAGGATAAGCGCATCGCCGATGTGGTTGTCAGCTTTGAAGGCGAAGAAAAAAGCGCGCCCGCCATCGAACAATACCGCCTGCTTGCCCGCACAGCGGTCGGTACAACATATTCTTCCGTTCGGATACGCGACGCGATCGAGCAGCTTTATGAGACGCGTCGCGTCGCATCGATCGCTGTCGAGGCTGAAGCCACGGCCGCGGGCGGCGTAATACTTCGATTCGAAATAAAACGAAAGACCCAGGCACAGCGAGTTTCCGTAGAGGTCGCCGATTCGGGTGCCGACGGTGTGTCGGTGACCGAACAGGAACTTCTTTATAAGCTCACTCTGCTTGATCCGGGATCGGTCGTCACCGAACAGACGCTCCAGGCCAACGCCAATCTTATTCTCGAATACCTTCGCGAGCGGGGCTTTTTCAAATCCGAAGTGGCCTTTTCGCAAGTGCCGCTCACCACACCGAACGACGTGTCGGTCGTTTTCAAGGTCACTTTGAATGAGCCGGCCACAGTAGGCGTCTTTAATATTGAGATCGAGGGTATCGATAATAAAATATTTGCCGAAAAACTTGCCCTGAAGCCTGGAAAAACATATTCACGAGAATTGTTGAACAAGGATGATGAAAAGATTCGCGAGGTCCTTCGCCAGGAGGGGTATCTTGCTCCTTCGTTAAGTGAGCCCCGCCCCGTATATGACAGTGACGCCAATCAGATCGATATTGAGCTGACCGGCAAAAAAGGTCCGATCGTCGAAGTCGAGGTCGAGGCCGAAAAGGACCGCGCCAGTACGCGGACACAAGATCGCCTTTTGCCTATAAAGCGCGAGGGAACACTCGACTATTCCGCGATCATCGAAGGGGAACGCAGGCTGGAGAACCATTACCAGGAGTTGGGGTATTTCTTTGCAAACGTAACGGCGGTCTGTTCGGTCGATCCGGCGCTGCCTGATGCCGGTTCTGAAACACCGGCGAATGACACTTCGGCCTTGTGCGCCTCCTTAAACAATTCCGATCTTGCCGACCGCAAGGTAGCGGTTAAGTACCGCGTCGATCTGAGCCGCCAGTTAAAACTGACCGAGATCAGACTGACCGGCACGGACCAGTTTACTATCGACGAGATCACGTCGGTCCTCGAAACGCAGGAAGCGAACATCCTGGGAATAATTCCCCTTTTCGGCTACGGTCGCGGATATACCAGCGAAAAATTGCTTGAAGAAGACGCCGCTACCATAACGTCACTCCTTCGCGAGCTCGGTTATCGTGACTCGAAGGTCCGGGTCAACCAGGGCGTCAGCCCGGACGGCGAAAATCTTGTCATTACTTTTGTTGTCGAACAGGGGCTGCCGACAATAGTTTCCGATGTACAGATAACCGGGGCCAAAGACTTTTCGGATGCGGTCCTGATGCAGCAGCTGCCGCCGCTAGTAGGCAAAAATTTTTCACGTGCCCGCATCAGGAACGGCCAGCGTAAACTTTCCGAATTCCTGGCCCAGGCCGGTTACTTTGACGCTGTGGTCGATTATTCGGTCGATGAACGGACCGTTGATCCAGACACCGGCGTCGGTTTGTTCAAGATCCTTTACGAGGTCAAACACCGGGCGAATCCACTTTCCCCCGATTTGGTGAATGCTCCGGGCGACCGCACTACCATACCGGGTGAAGGGGAAAAAGTTTATATCGGGCGTGTGCTGGTCACAGGAAATGAAAAGACCAAGACATCGGCGATCGAACGGGCATTGACCCTGGAACCGAATAAGGTGCTTAGATCGAGCGATATTTATACGAGCGAGCAAAACCTTTATTCAAGCGACGCGTTCTCGCGCGTGGGTATCAAGGAACAGCCCTCTGGCGACAGGCCGGACGGCCGGGTGACCGACATCATCGTAAATGTCGAGGAGCAGGCGGCTCGGATCCTTTCCTACGGCGGCGGCTATTCGACCGATCTTGGTGCCAGCGGCTTTGTCGATATCAGGCATCAGAACCTGCTCGGGCGGCTATGGCAGGGCGGGGCGCGCATTCGCCTCAGCCAGCGCCAGCAGCTCGCTCAAGTCGATCTTATTAACCCTCGTTTCATTCGTGACGGTACGGGGCGATTTGCTCCACTTACTTTATCCGCGCAATATCAGCGTGACTCAACCGTTACACGCTTTTTCCGTTCGGCATTCGATAAGGGAACGTTCGGCATTGTTCAACGGCTTGACGAAAACGGAAACCCGATCGATGAATTCGGCAATGATGTAGGCAGCCCGACGCTTAACCGCGTCACCCTGACGGCGGAAACGAACCGGACAATAAGCAAAAAGGACCGCAGCATTCTCTTTGTTCGTTACAGGTTTGAGGATGTTCGCCTTTTTAACATCCAAAGTCTTTTGATCAAGGATCTTCTTACACCGGATTCACGGATCCGCATTTCCGGTTTTGGCGCAACATTTGTACGGGACACTCGTAAAAACTGCAATATCAAATACACGATCCTTGATATAATCGCACGCGGCGAACCGGGCGAACCATGCCGCTACAATGTAAGCGATCCGACCCACGGCAGCTATCTTACCGCGGAATTTAACACCTCGCTGCCGGCTATTGGGGCAAATATAGGTTTTAACAAGTTTCAGGCGTCGTACAATTTCTATTACACGCCGGGGATCCTTAAGAAAACGACATTTGCCGCCAGGGCAATAGTTGGCCTTGCCCATGTTTTTTCTTCAGGCAATAGGTTCCCGAACAACCCCGACCTCGAGGGGATCCTGCCGATAAGCGAGCGGTTCTTCGCCGGCGGGTCGAATACGCTTCGGGGCTTCGATTTCGAATCGGCCGGGCCCCGCGTCGTCGTTGTCCCGACGGGTACGTTTCGCGATCGTAACGGCGAATCGGTTTTTCTCGATCCGTTTACAATTCCATTCGGTGGAAATGCCTTGGCCGTCGTCAACCTCGAAGCACGTATCCCGTTGAACAAGACGATACGAGCGGTCCCATTTTATGACGGCGGCAACGTGTTTCGCCGGGTCGGAGACATTTTTAACCCACCGGATGTTCCGCCAAATGATGTTTTTCGTCAAAATTTGCGGGCGCTATGGTCGCACACGGTTGGCCTCGGCCTTAGGATAAAAACGCCGGTGGGCGGCGAGTTTGGTGTCGATTACGGCTATTTATTGAATCCGCCGAGTTTCCTGATCCCGCAGGGCAATGGCCCGAACGCTAATTATCGGCTTCCGCAGAGCCAGATACACTTCCGCTTCTCTCAGGCGTTCTAGTTTTACTAATGTAGTCAGTTTATTGTGTTGACAGTAAGGATGTGGCTTTCGTCAAGTTCGACCACAAGGCCATTATCGGAGTGCATATCATCCCCGACGGGCTCGACCAATGAGCCATCAACAAGATGAGCGGCGATAAGCTCGCCAACCTCATCTATCACTCGAAGGTGGGCATTCTCTTCGAACCGGACGAGCCGGTTTTTGTGAAAGTCCTTTGCCCGATACATCGCGTCATCCGCCGCGGCAAGCAGTTCTTCGAAGCCCTCACCCTGAGCAGGGTAGCTTGCCGAGCCGACACTGACCCCGACCGGAAGCATCGAACCATTGACCGACGATCCGTAAGCCTGAACCGCCGCTTCGATGCGGGAGCACAGTTCGATCACGTCAGCACTGTCGGTCCCGGGCACGATCGCGACAAACTCGTCTCCTCCATAGCGGGCAAGGAAATCGTAATCTCTAAGCTCAGCCTTTATTATCCGGCTAACTTCTTTCAGCATTGCGTCACCCGCCTTGTGCCCGTAGGTGTCGTTGACGCTCTTGAAACCATCCAGATCCAGCATCAACAACTGAAGCGAATTTCCGGCACGCTTTGCCCGGCCCAGTTCCTTATCGAACTGAAGCTGCAGGCTTCTGGCATTTGGCAGGCCGGTCAGCTGATCGGTCATTGCATGAGTTTCGCTTTCAGCATGTTTGAGAGATTTGCATATCGCGTCCGCCGCTATGCGAGCGATCGTTTCGAGGAGCCGGAGATGCTCTTCTTCATAAATCGCAAGCTTGCCGGTAAAGACGGATATCGCGCCGATGAGCTTCTCCTCGGCTAGTAGCGGTACGCAGGCCATACCCACGTAATGAGCACAGATCTCCGAATGCGAGAACGCAAAATCGAGCGAAGGATCGACATTCTCGACCGGCTTTCTTTTTTTCAGAACGTAGCCTGTGGCTCCCTCACCGATCGCGATCGTCTTACCCGTCAGCTCGTCGCTGTTGCGTCCTTCGACGTGGGCCGCCGTGGCGTGAGTGTTGTCTTCGTCCAGGAGATAGATCAGGCAAGTGTCGTAGGGAACGAACTCGCCGACCTTTTTGGTCAGCAGCGACAATGTTTCCTCAAGATTCAGCGATGCCCCAAAATCGCGAGCCATTTCATAAAGCGAGAAAACCTCCTGATTCGCGCGTTTTATCTGTTCCACATAGCTTGAGCTCTCCGACGGGGCCGCTGTTTCCGCCTCGTGGCCAAAGCCATGGATCTCCACTTCAGATTCGAGTTCAGGCAGATTCTGAATGAAGGTAGCGACGATATGCGGGTCGAACTGCGTACCGGCCCGCGTGCGAAGGAAACCGCAGGCATCGTCGCGGCTGACCGCCGAACGGTATGGCCTCACACCCCTGAGAGCATCATACGCGTCAGCCACCGAAAGTATCCGGGCTGTCATCGGAATGCGTTCGCCGCTCAATCCGTCGGGGTAGCCGCTTCCATCCCAAAACTCGTGATGGTGCCTGACGGTTGGAATCACCGGATACGGAAATCCCACTTTTTCGAGAATCGACGCGCCGACCGTCGCGTGGATCTTGGTCTTTTCAAGTTCGGCGGAGGTAAGCCTGCCGGGCTTATTCAATATGTGTTCGGGCACCGCCAGCTTTCCTATATCATGCAGTAAGGCACCGGCCCTCAAGGCATTCAGATCATCGTCGCCCAGGTTTAGCGCTGTGCCGATCCCAACGGCGTATATCTGGGTTCGCCGGACATGCCCCACCCCGACCTGATCGCGGGCGTCGATTGCCGTCGCAAGAGCCTCAACGGTAGCAAGGTGAAGCCGGCTGGCATCGACAATTTCTTTTGTTTTCAGGGCCAACCGCCTTAGGTGGATCTCGTAAGATATGTGGCCAAGAACCGCAACAGGAACGATAACGAGGCCGAACGCATCGCCAAAATGGCGGAAAGCCGCAAACATCACTATCGCGGCCGTAACGGCGACGGCTTGACCCGCAAAATTTGAACTGGCAAGAAGAAAGGTTCCGCTGTTTAGATATCCCGGCTCCTGTTTACCAACGGCCAGACTGAGCAGTTTCCAGGTGATCTGGTACGCCACAAGCATCGCGGCGCTGGAAGCAAGAACCTCGTTCGGAACAAGAACGTCGGTCGGTAGATCGATAGCAAATTTCGTGAAGCTGAAAGCCGCGCTGAAAGCCATTCCCGCCGAAGCGGCACAGACAACGTCCACGATCGACGCCTTAACCCAGGAGAATCGCCGACCGCGGAAATCGGAAAAGCAGGTCAGAGCTGAGGCTGCCGCAACGAGTGTTCCGCCGACCAGCCCCAGGTTGAGAATACCCCAGAAAACAACCACGTGTTTTGGGGCCAGGCGTATTCCGGTCAATGGAATACGGCCCTCGTGTTTACTCAGAAGGACCGCAACAAATATCGTGATGGAAAGCAGGACAATATCGGTAAACGAAAGGTTCAGGCCGCTAAAGCTTCCGATCGCAAAGATCAGGGGCGCAAGAGACAAGCTCAGCCAAAGGCTTGCGCCTCCTGCTGGATCGGATTTTGGGGGATCAACTCCTTTCATCGCCATTCCTTCCCGCTCTGTACAAACCGCGGTCCGGTAAGTTAAGGACAGTCAAAACTTTTCGCGAACCCGGCCAGCCGCTGGGGCGGCCGCTGCAAACAACGGCAACCAATCAGGATGGTTTTCCGTCATATCACTGCTATACAAAGAGCGTGCCACGGAACTATGATATTTATTGGGCTGGAAACACATCGGAAACACTGGTTCCGGCGGACCCACCCGATGGATAAGCCCTTTTCAGTCAATTTCAAAATGACCGAGTTCGTTCAGAATGACCGACCAAATGAATGGTTTAGCCGCTGCCTGCTCTCGGCGATCGCGGTGACGACGCTGACGTTCGTTTTCGCCGGGCTTGCGTGGGCACAAAAGGACGATCAGATCATTAAAGTCAACACAGACCTCGTTACTTTTGAGGTGACCGTCACCGACAAGGCAGGCCGCCCCGTGCGCAACCTGACACAGGAGGATTTTCAGATACTTGAGGATGGGACCGAGCGCGAAGCGGATTTTTTCGAATCGATCAGGAAGGAAGACACCGGCAGACCGCTATCGATCGTCTTTGCGCTTGACGTTTCGGGCAGCATGACCGGGGCCGAACTTGAACGCTTAAAGACCGCATTGTCGAGTTTCGCCTTGCGGCTCGCCGACTACAATTCCTACTTTGCGGTGACCACCTTTGCCATGGACGTATCGACCGTCCAGTCGTTTACCAATCGACGCCAGCGGCTTGAGTCTTCGATTGCAAAATTGAAGCGTGATCGCGACGGACTATCCACCCACGCATACGATGCCGTGGACCACGCGGTGCGGCTTCTCCGCAACAAAGGGCCGAAATATTCGATGAACCGGCTGACAAAAAGGGCGGTTGTTGTAATAACGGATGGGTTTCCCGTCGGCGACGTGGTTTCGCCTGAAACTGTGATCGAACGGGCTAACGAAAACGAAACCTCGGTCTATGCCCTGATCCTGCCGTCGTACTCGCGGATCCAACAGACCAAACGCCCGCTGCTGACACCCCTTGAGGCAAGCGGTATAGTCGAACGGACCGGCGGACGAAGTTTTTACGCCACCGACAATAATTTTGAACCGCTGTTCAGGGCCCTTGAAAATGAGATAACAGCAAGCTATGCGCTCGCGTTCTATCCTGACAGGGAGAATGGAAAGACACCCGCCTTTAGAAGTGTAAAGATCTTATCGCGAGGCGGACTGGTAGTTAAACAGAATCGGACCGGCTACATCCCGCCAAACTAAATACCTGACGGGTCCGCGATACTAAAACCGGCCTGCGTCGTCGTCATCATCAGAATATGAATCATCCGAGCCTTCGTAAAGGTCGAGTTCGATCGGATCGAGCCCAACGACAACAAGCTCAGACTGACACTCGTCGCACGTAACCTGATCGCCCTGCTCGATCTCAGCATCAACATACACTTCTTCGTCGCACTCTGGACAAATCGATGTCGGCATTTTTTAATTTCTCCCGAAATCTACTAAATTTAGTTGAACACAGCTTTCGCTCAATAGGAACAGTCCGTAGATTCAAATCTAACTTTTCTTCAAAGATGATTGCAAGAACCTGTGGAGATTATTTTCACGGACTTGGTGAAAGGTTGACCCGCAATGAATTTTCCTTTTCATTTGTCTGATAAAAAGACGTTTGACGTAGTCGGCTTTGGCACGAACGCGGTCGATTTCCTGATCCAGGTGCCTGCATATCCGGAGTTTAATTCTAAGATAAAGCTGGTCGATTACACCCAGGCAGCGGGCGGCGAGGTGGCAACGACCATGGCCGGCCTTCAGAGGCTTGGTTTGCGAACAAGTTATATCGGGCGTTTTGGCGATGACCCGGCGGGCGACATAGGATCTGCTTCCCTCCAAGAAGAAGGTGTCGATCTGAGTTTTGCAGAGCGTATCGCTGATGCCCGTACCCAGATCGCCTTTATCGTCATTGATGCCAGAAACGGAGAACGAACCATAATTTGGGACCGGGACGACAAGCTAAGCTATCGTGCCAACGAGGTTCCGTTGACGGCGGTCGCCGATACGAAAGTACTTCACCTGACACCGCACGATACGGAAGCCTGCATTCGACTCGCCCGCGAGGCACGAAGCAAAGGCGTCGTTGTTTCAACCGACATTGACCGCCATTTCGATGGAATGGAAGAACTTCTTTCGCAGGTAGATATTCTTCTGGCTTCAGCCGATTTCCTGACATTGATAACCGGCATTTCCGATCGCCAGGATGCCTTAATAGGATTGCGGGAAACATATGGCTGCCCGATTGTCGGCGTAACATTGGGTGAATCCGGCTCACTCGTCCTGGGTCCGGAAGGCTTTATCGAATCCCCGGCATATGCCGTTCCAGGCGGCTGCAAGGACACGACGGGAGCAGGTGACTCTTACCGCGTCGGCTTTCTGTACGGCTTGCTCGCGGGAGTGTCGATAGAGGAAGCGTGCCGGATGGCCAACGGTGTTGCGGCGCTCAAATGTCGGGCGGTGGGAGCACGAACATCGCTGCCAACGAAAGACGAACTCCATTCCCTTTTAAAAAATTGATGGATAGACGATTAGTCCGGGCTAAAGTTTGTCGTTGAAAAATCCGACGACTAGCGCCCAGGCATCATCGGCCGCCGCCTTGTCGTAAACTTCGGGCCGCGTGTCGTTAAAAAAAGCGTGGTCGGCGTTATATTTAGCCGAATGAATGGGTAGTTCATACCTTTCGGCTGCGTCTTCGAGGTAAGCGACCTTTTCGGGATTGATCCAGGCGTCCTTTGTGCCCGAAACGAAGACCGTCGGGGTCCGAAGTTTTTTCAAAACGTCCTCTTCCGGAACGTCGCCGTAGAAAGGAGCGGCGGCGCTAAAACCTTCCAACTCGCAGGCTGCCCGCAACGCGAAAGTGCCTCCCATGCAGTAGCCCGTTATTCCAAAATGACCTGCATTCAGCGCCTTCGAAGCGGCATCGACCGTATTTTTTATCGTATCCAACCCGTCCTCGATCGCCAGGGCTTTCATCATTTGTCCGGCTTCGTCGGAACTGGCGGCCACTTTGCCCCGATAAAGGTCAGGGGCCACGGCGGTAAAGCCTTCTGATGCGTACCGGCCGGCGATGTCTTTAATGTGGTCGTTCAGGCCCCACCATTCCTGAATCACGATCACAGCCTTCTCACCGCCCGTGTCTGGCCGGGCCACGAACGCCGTCGTTGGCCCGTTCGCCGTTTCAAAATTTAAGGTTTCTGATCTCATATTTCGTTATTCCCGAGCAATAGTATAAACCCGGATTCCAAGTCAAAAAATCTCACATCTATCATCTATCATCTATTGTGAAAAAATCGACCAGAGAAAGATAAGCAATGATTAGATCGCCAGAAAATAGACGCGCCATCGAAGTTCTAAATCTTCTCTCTTAGAAAAATCGAACCGTGTATCCGAACCTTACACCCCGGCCGATCTCGGGCGAAATGTCCTTAATGAACGAAATGTGATTATAGAACAACCGATCTCCCAGATTGAAAGCATTGACCGAAAAGATATGAGCGAAATGCTTTGTCGGGATGACGTAGGAACCTGATATGTTGAACACGCCGTAGCCGGGAGTTCGGGTTTCGTTCGTGAATACGCGGTCCTGATCGCCGACCGCCACAAACTCAGGCTTGATGCTGAGGTTCTTGTAATGGACGTCGAGTCCGACCCGCCCGCGAAGCGGTGCGATCCGAGGCAGCGGACGGCCATCGGCCAGTTCGGCGTTAACATAGTCGAATCCGGTTATAATGTTCAGGAATTTGTTTGCTGAAAGATCGAGGCTTAATTCAGTCCCCGTAAACCGGCTGTCCGCCTGGCGATACTCGCCGATGAAGAACCCGCTTTCCTTGTCTATCTCACCGGTCGGGGCGAGAAAAACGAAATCCTTGAACGCGTAATAGAAAAAGTTTGCCTCGGCCTTGATGCGTTTGTTCTGCTGGCGCAATGAAAGATCGATGCCGTTGCTGATCTCGGGACGAAGGTTTGCGTTCCCGATCTCGAACGTAAGCGTTCCGTCGTGCGAGCCGCGATTATAAAGCTCTTCCAGGGCAGGAGCGCGATAGCCGTGCGAGTAATTAGCGACGAACGCACCGCCTTTCCATAGATCGATGCGGGCACCCGCCGCACCCGAAAAGCCGGTAAAATTCCTGTCTCGCAGATCCGGGTTTACCGGGTTGTAGCGGTTATTCTCTACCCTGCCGCCGAACTGAAGTGAAACCCTTTCGAACTTTAGCTCCTCAAGCCCAAAAACTGAAAAGGAATTTTGTTTCACAGGCCCATCGATCAATACCTCGATCCCCGAGGTGGAATAATTTCTCTGAAAGCCCTCAAAACCAAATCGTCCCGTGAGATGGCCGGCCTTTTTTTGCGTGAACATTGCCCGTACCGAATTAACTCTGTTCCGGAAGGTCGTACCTACCTCGTTATCAGCGATCTCCTGATGGCGATAATTACTGAAATCAGCCGTCACTTTTATACCATCGATAAACCACCTATCGTCGTTGTATCCGAAATTGAACTTTATGTTGTTACGCCACACCCGAAGGCTGCGATCCTCGGGGTCCGTTTCGCGAAAATCGAGCGGTATCCCGTATCGGCTTTGATAGAACGTATAACTACTGTTGAAGTACGCCTTGCCAGCAAAGTATCCGGCGCCCCCGCTGCCCGACGCATTCCGCGTAAACGTATTTTCGACGGTGCCAAAATCACCCCCGGCTTTATAATCGCTGGTCCGCTGGCCGCTTGCGTTTCCCCAAAACATCCATTTGCCGATCCCGTATTCAGCGCCGCCGGAAACTGCGGCCTGATCGCTGTTGGTTCCGCCAATGGCCGAAAAATAGCCGCGGATGCCCGGGTGAGCTCCTTCGTCATGGCCGCTTATCGCATTTACGACGCCGCCGATCGCGTTGCTGCCATAGAGCAGCGTTGCGGGCCCCTTGACCACCTCGATCCGTTCGATGGCAAGGGTGTCGATCGGTTCGGAATGGTCGCCCGATTGAGACGCAAGCGAACCGGCTGAAATTCCATCCGCCGCTACCTTTACGCGATCACCGTCAAATCCGCGGATGACCGGTCGTGAAGCCCCGGGCCCCGCCGAACGTTTCGAAACGCCTGCTTCCCTATCGAGCACTTCCCCCAGGCCGACGGCCGCCCGGGCCGTGATCTCGGTTGAATCCAGAGTGCTGACGGTCGCAATGGCCTCAAACGTCGTTTCCTCGGTTCCGCTGCCTGTGACCGTAACACTTTCTCGCAGCCCCGCCAGTTGAAGCTGAAAATCCACCGTTAACGGAGTTGACGTCTGATCGAGCGTCACTGTTTGCTTGCCGTCGGCAAAGCCTTCCTGGTGAGCAACAAGTGTATAGGTGCCGGGCGGCAGACCGCTAAATTTATACGAGCCGTTCTCGTCGGTGATCGCGGTGCGGTTAAGCGGTTGGATCCGAACCGACACCTGATGAAGTACATTGTCCAGGCCCGCGGCCTTGACCGTGCCCTTGATCGTGCCGGTATCCTGAGCAAAACAACAAGCAGTTGCAAAGGCAATTAAAACGGAAATCCAAAAAAAACTTTTCATTGATATAAACCTCTTAAGTCTCTCACTCATTTATGTATGCTGGAGCGTGTCAAAACCCGCACAGTTGGTGCGATAAAATAAGCCGTTTTGTCGCGATGTGACGACAGGCCGATATAGAGTTTTGTTCAGCTTAAGAGAGTTCGGGCGGATGAAAAGGAGGACTAGCAGGTTGGAACAGGCAGTTTGCGGTTCCAAATGGTATTGGTGGCTGGTCGCGAAGGTCGATCTGCGGGCTAAAGGCTGACAACCGATCGAACAACGCATTGTTTTGCATTATGTCGTGGCCGAGATTAGGCACCTGCTGGTCTTTTCTCTGGCTGTCGCGGCAAAGAACAAGGGATTTGCATGGATCGTCGTGCCCACCCTCGCGAGAATAGATCGACGGTCCGTCAACTGATGAGTGATTCACGCATATGGTAACGTGAGATCCCATTTCAGCAAGGAAAAATAGCAGGAACAACGCCGCTAAAACGCGTCGCACCGCCTCTTTTGTTACCGATTTTGGGGCAAACTTCTGCACAGCTGTTGTTAGTGTATTTGTTTTTCATTTGATAGACAAGAGAACATATTGCCGCTCAACACCCGCCGCCGGTCAAAATATCGGCGGGAGGTTGTCGTTCGGTAAAAGCCGGAATAAAATCGTAAACATAGATGAAAACCCTTTTTATCATGCGTCACGCCAAATCCAGTTGGAACGATCCGGCGTTGGCTGATTTTGACCGCCCGCTAAACGAACGCGGCATGGCCGCAGGTATGTTTATGGGTGAACTCATGGCGTCGATAGTACTACTTCCTGACCTGATCGTCAGTTCCCCCGCAAAACGCGCGATGCGGACCGCCTTGATGGTGAAGGAGTCATCCGGTTCGAACAGCCCAATTCAATTCGACGAACGCATCTATGAGGCCAGTCCGCAAACCCTTCGAACCGTCGTTTCTCAAATTCAGGACAAATTCGCGTCCATGCTCCTGGTGGGCCACAATCCGGGGATGGAAGGCCTTGTCCACGATCTAACAGGCCGCTTGGAACCAATGCCCACGGCGGCCCTTGCCGTGATCGGGATAGACATTAAAAGCTGGATGGAGGTGTCCAAAGGCATCGGCGTTCTCAATGCCGTCTATCGGCCAAAAGACGAGATGAAGCAACCTTCCTGATCCGCCTGCGGCACGCATGACAACTCCATTGCGTTTGGTGGAAAGTTAACGTGTTTGTAACATCCCGTTAATATGGGCTTAATCCGAAATACGTAGGCTATCGTTTTATCGTCCATATTGCTTACAATTCCCTGAGAACACCGTATGCAGCAAAACATTCTCATCGTCGAAGATGATGCCGATATTGCGGAAAGCCTGCACTACAACTTCAAGCGCGAAGGGTTTCGTTCGACGATCGCGGAGTCCGGCGAAAAAGGGCTGCGGATCGCGCTTGACGAAAAAGCCACGCCATCGCTTATTATCCTCGATCTGATGCTCCCGGGAATGAGCGGTATGGAGCTCTGCCGTCGGCTTCGGCGCGAACAGCTTACCGAAAAGACCCCAATAATTATGTTGACGGCGAAAGCGGCTGAAACCGACAAGATCGCCGGTCTGGATACGGGCGCGGACGATTATATCGTAAAACCATTTTCGGTAAAGGAAGTTATCGCCCGTGTCCGAGCCGTCCTGAGACGCTCGGAAAAAGAAGCCTCGCCGCGGTATGAGGACAATGAACTGATCGTCGATTTTGAGGACATGCGCGTCAAATGCGGCGCAGCCAACGTCCGGCTGACACGAAAAGAGTTTGCCCTGCTCGAACACCTGATAAAGAATCTGGGCCGCGTTGCAACCCGCCAGCAGCTTCTTGATAATGTTTGGGGTTACAGTTATTTCGGCGACACGCGAACGCTGGACGTGCATATTCGCCGGCTTCGCCAAAAGATGGGCGATTGTTCCACCCGAATCGAGACCGTTGTCGGCGTCGGGTATAGATTTACCGGTCCGAGCTGATCAGAACCTCTGGGATTTCTTTGTGGACAGGGATTGAAAAGCCGATGTGCTGTCCTGGTCTGCTTATTCCTTCTTGTTCCTCTTTTTCCGTGTTAAAAAGCGGAACCACGAGACAGGATGAACAAAGAAGGAATAAATTATCCGATCAAGGATTTGTTGGAGAATAGTTTTTCAAAGTACTCGATAGCCGTAATCGCCAGGGAGTAAAGAAGTCCTGTACATTCTAAATGATGCCCGTACGCGAAATTTATTCGCTCGATATCCTCCAACGCCTGCTTGAAGCTAACCGCGAAGGCGTGATCGTCGTTGATGGCGCCAGCCGCATCGTCGCCGCAAATATTGCGGCTGAATCTTCGCTTTCCAGACAGGATGCTTCCTTGAATGGCCGACGACTGAGCGAAGTGATACGTGATCTTCAGCTTCACGAAGCATTTGCCCGGGCCCTCGACGAACAGGTTTCGACCGACGTCAAGATGGATTTTATCGGCGGCGGCAAACGCAGTTTCGATATTCATGTCTACCCCTTGGACCTTGACGGATCGGTGCACGCGGTAGGCGTTTTCTACGACGTGACCCAGGTCGAGCGGCTTGAAAAGATCAGGCAGGAGTTTCTCTCGAATATCTCGCACGAGCTTCGCACTCCGCTGACTTCGATCATGGCGTTCGTCGAAACACTTGACGACGGGGCGATCGACGACAAGGATAATAATCGCCGCTTTCTCGGCGTCATCAGGCGAAATGCCGAACGGATGCACGAGCTTATAGCCGACATCCTCGAGCTTTCGATGATCGAGTCGGGCAATGTTTCGATCGAGACAAAGCAGGTAAGGTTAAAGAATCTTGTTGAAGAAGTATTCACCGCATTGTCGTCAAGAGCGGCCGAACGCGAGATCGGCCTCGTCAACCGAATCGCTCCCGCCGCAACGGCCTTCGCCGACCCTGTCCGATTAGAACAGATGTTGACGAACCTGATCGACAACGCGATCAAATTCAACCGGCCGGGCGGCAGCGTCACGGTGACTGCGGCAGATTCCGACGAAAAAAGCTCGATCTCGGTCGCTGATACCGGCGAAGGGATCTTGCCCGACCACCTTCCGCGGGTCTTCGAACGTTTCTATCGCGCCGACCGCGGACGCACGCGCGAAGTGGGCGGCACCGGGCTTGGCCTGGCCATCGTAAAGCACCTGGCCCGTTTGCACGGCGGCGAGGTTTCCGTCGCCTCGACACCCAGCGAGGGCACAGTGTTTACCATTGAACTGCCTGCATAATAAGCACTTGGCTTACCGTCCGTTTTTCTTCACATCAAAACGTCGGTGTATGTTATAATGGATACATATTTGAAATGAGCGCGAATCTTTCGATCGGCCATTTTCGGCCTGATCCGAACCACCCCTGATTTGCATTTGAACTAAACGGAGATGGTCTATGGAATTGACAAAAGGACAAAAGGTAGCGTATCCGAGCCAGGGCGTTTGCATGGTAGAAGATAT
>JBGTJP010000007.1:0-83122 GCA_041745075.1 Pyrinomonadaceae bacterium
AGCAGCCATATCAGCGGCAGCGATAAAACAGATCGGTTCAAAATTAGAAAAAGATTATGCAAGATCGACCTCCTTCAAAAGGCCGGAAATAAGCCGGCCGCAAAATATTTGATGCCAAAAAAGAAAAGCAGTAACCAACATAATGCGGTTACTGCCTTTCAAATTCAAATCCGGCCGTTTACCAGCGGACCGGGCGAAGGACCGGCCCGACGATATGTGCTCCGGTTATCGCCTGCGGCGAATCAGGACGGCTGGAATCGTCCACTCGAACCTGATGGCCTGCATACCACACGACGATGTCCTGATCTGCCGTGGCTTCACCGTTGATCCATGGGCTAAGATATGCCCCGGGATAATTAGGTCCATCCGGGTCGTCCAGTTCAGTTGGTGACGCGGCCGTGCCCTTGAAACGCATCACCCAGAAATCGCCCGCACCAAATGCATCGACCAAATTTCCGTTTCCGTCCACGACGGCTCCGTCGTTCGGGCTTGGCACGATCTGATATGCCTCATTCCCGGACGAATTCTGGATCATCAGCCTGCGGCTTGTTTGCGGCTTCTTGAAAAACTCACTTTCGGTTTCGACCAGCTTCTGATATTTGCGTCCGCGGTCCATAAGAAAAACCTTGTTCGATGCATTTACGATGTCGAAGTCAAACCGCCAATAGACGTGATGAGTCCGCTGAATGCAAACGCAAGTATCCACGATCGAGCCGAAGCCGTATCGAGGCCGTATGGTGCCATCGGTCGCAAACCGCCATTCCATAATATAGCGGTACCAGCCCGCATTCATTTCGGTGACCAGGACCACTTCCGGCCCGTTCCCGACATCCTGCGTATAGATCGCAACGCCCTGATAATTTCCGGTGTCGTTTCCCGATTCGACCACCGTTGTCGCGACCTGTCCGGGAGCGAGCAGCCGCATTCCGGGTGCCAGGTCCTGTGCTCCAGCGTCGGGAGCATTGAAAAAGCCTTCTTCAAACTGCCAGTCGCGATACGGCCCACAGCCATTAACGTACTTTACGTTCAGTATTGGAGCGTGCCCGCGTTTGAGTACCATTTTGTCCTTGTAGCGTACATCGCGGATCTCAAGCCCCGAACGTTCAAAGTTTCTTCCCGATGACGACGAGGGCCGGATGATCAGCATGCTCCAAAGCGGATTGCCTCCGGTATCGTTTACCGTTAGCGTCGCCTGCCCGGCAACGCCGTTGGCCGTTCCGCCCTGGCCCGCACTTGGAACTCCGCATGATTCGGGTGTTGCGGCCGAGGTAGGCGGGGCATTGTTCTCATACTTAACTATCTTGTTGTTCTTAAAACTGACACCGACGATCTGATTCCCGCCGCTTATCGGATCTTTGATGCCGATATTGACCAGCCGTTCTCCGTTTACGACGGTGGTCGGCGGCATTGCCTCGTAGAATTCCAGTTTTTTTGCTTTGCGTTTTGCGGTGAACTCGGGTACTTGATCGATCAGATCGTACGCGGCATCTATCTCAGGCCGGCCGACACCCGGCACCGTATTCATCCAGAGAACGGAAACCGGTTCGGTCCCGGCGAAATCACTTTCGGCGTAAAGCGTCAGATCGGTGGAGTAGTTGTAATAGATCACACGAAAACGTGTCGGGGGGCGTGATGCCTGGGCCTTGGTCTCGCTTTCGTCGTATAGGTATTCAAAACCGAGTTCGCGGAAATTTGCTCCGTTCAGCTCTCGTTTAACAGCTTCGCTCGATGCAACACGCTGTTGGGCCGAATCGACATCCGCTTGGTTAGGGCCCCAGGGAACCACTTTTATATTTAATTTTTTGTCAGCCCTTTTCGAACGGGCGGGCACATTTTCCGGGTCGCTGGCGGCCACGGACAACACCATCAGTGACACGCTAATAAGTGCCAGCGCAAATGAAGACTTCCTGTACATCGATACTCCTTTGAAAAAAACAGATAGAAACAGCGGCGAGAAGCTCAACTACTACAAATAGCACTAATTAGCCCCTCCGGTCAAGATTTTCCCGGATCAGGAATTTAGGACGATCAGCCCAAAATAGTGCTTTTTTGAAGCTATTTACATTTTGAATAACCGCAGTCACGGCAAAAATCACAGCCTGAAGCGTGTTCGAGCTGCCCTCGGCATTCCGGGCATTCGCCGATAAGGTTGGACATCACGGCTGATTCGTACTCGGTCGCCGGATCCTGTTTGTCGACACGCTGTGTTTCCGGCAGGTTCTTCAAGCGGCGGTCGATGAGGAGCAAACATTCGGCGACGGCTTGTTCCGGCGAGGTTAACAGCCGTTTATTGAACCAAACGGCATGCGTGCCCGTTACCTTGTTCAAGCTTCGCGCGACCTCAGGCACTTCAAATCCGCCGCGCAGCATTTTTGAGGCGAGAAGTCCCACGCCCTGGCTTATCGGCCCGGTCGCGAACACTTCAAGGATCCGCTCGCCGTTGTGGTTGACCGTTACATAAAGGTTCTGATTTTCAAACTGGATCCGCCAGGTCGATCCTTGAAGTTCGCGGGGACGCTCTGTTCGCTGCGACGCAGAGACCGTGTGACGCAGTGACGACGCGATCTCAGATCCTTCAGCCGACTGTTTGTTGTCTCCTGGTCGCGCTGTCTGTGGGCCCGCTTTCATCGAGTTCAGCACCTGCCCTTCTCGGCTGCCATCGCGATAATAACTGACGGCCTTGCAGCCAAGTTCGCGGGCAAGATGATAGAGTTCGTCAACCGATTCGATAGTATCGTCGGCTGCGCCGTTACAGGTTTTTGATATAGCGTTATCGACATGCTTTTGCGCGGCGGCCAGCACCCTAACGTGATCGATCGATTTGATCTCCATCGCCGAAATGAAGTGCGGGGGGAGGTTGTCCTGATTCTCCACAACATACTCGGCGGCGGATTTGATCGAAGCTTCGTCAGTCTGATCGACCTCAAGACCGAGTGCCTCGGCCGCGGGCGTGTGAACGTAAGTTCGCGTGCCTACCGTATCTTGTCGTACGTAAGCCCACGAAAAATTGGGCTCGATTCCGGACGACGTTTCAGCCACAAGTGAGATCGTGCCGGTCGGTGCAATGGTCGTTACCTCATAGTTTCGGGGCGTAATCGCGATGCCGTCCGGAATGCCTATCTCGTCGCGCAGGAATTTTGTATATGCCGCTCGGTTGGCTTCAAATTCGGGGAATACGCCTTTTTTCGCGCCAAGCAGAAGAGAAGCGACCCATGATTCGCGGCGGACAAACCCCATAACCCGTTCGACCAGATCAAGCGACCCCTGCTCGCCGTATGTCACACCAAGCCGCAGGCAAAGGTCCGCAAATCCCATTATTCCAAGCCCGACCGGACGCGTCCTTTTTACTACATCGTCGATCTCGGGCAGCGGAAAATATCCTGCATCTACTACGTTATCCAAAAACTGTGTGCTTCGGTGGATGGTTCGTGCCAACCGCTCCCAATCGATGCTCCCGTCTATCGACCCGGCATCATCGCCGTCCGTGTAAAATTTCGCGACATCTATCGAACCAAGATTGCACGAATTGTTGAAATGCAGCTGCTGCTCGCCGCAAGGGTTGCAGGCATAGATCGGGCCCATCGACTCCATCAGATGGTTATGCCGGTTGACTTGATCGATAAAGATTATTCCCGGCTCGGCATACTTGTGTGCCGAAGCGATGATGCGTTTCCATATGTCCGGGGCATAGACCATTCCGGGCATCGGCGGTTGCTCGGCGGTGCAGTCGGAAAGATCGGCTATCTCGAAGGCGAACTTGTCGGCAAACGTTGCGATTGAACCATCAGCACGCCGGTAAAGCAAATAATCCGCACCGGCCACGGGATCGAAAACCGGCTGCGTCCACGGCTCGCCGTTGAATTCGGTTTGGAACCAGACGCCGCGGTCCACAGCCTCCATGAAAGCGTCGGTAACAGTGACCGATATATTGAAATTCGTCAGGCTGCTCTGGTCGTTCTTGGCGTGAATAAAGCGCAGAATGTCGGGATGATTGACGCTTAGGATGCCCATATTTGCACCGCGTCTGACGCCGCCCTGCTTCACGACCTCGGTCGTTTGATTGACGATGTTCATGAAGCTGACCGGTCCCGACGCCACGCCGCGAGTCGAATTCACCATCGAGCCAGCGGGCCGAAGGAATTCATAGCTCATTCCCGTCCCACCGCCGGTTTGGTGGATGATCGCGACATTCTGGGCGTGTTCCATGATGCCTTCGATCGAATCCGGCACGTTCAGGACAAAACACGCGGCCAACTGGCCTTTAGGTTTGCCGGCGTTTACCAGGCACGGCGTATTCGGGATAAACTCGCGGTCGAGCATGATCGCGGTCATATCGTTGTAGAATGCGTTCCTCTCTGCCGGGTCAGCTTCGGCGGCGGAAACATGTCCCACGACACGGCGGACGATATCGGCCCATGTCTCCAGAGGTTCACCGTTCTCGTCCTTGATCGAATAGCGTTTAGCGACGACCTTCTCCGCGTTCAGGCCAAGCGGTTTGGATATATACTGCGGAACGCTTAAGGCGTCTTCTTCGGGCCGCGCTTTTACGGTTGCTGATTCAAAGGCCTGGCTCATCCTGATAATTCTCCTTATTGAACTGCGGCGCAGAACAGTAAAAGGTAATCCCTCAATTTAACTCTATTTTAACACCTGGGTTTGACTTTACGAAAGGCAATATCGACCGGATCGGGTTTACCGATATTTGAGCAAATCGTAGAGCATCTTGCCGTTTATGTCAACAGATTTTCCACAACATATCGTTGTTATTTGCATTGAGGCAACAACGAATGGTGTAAGTCGAAAAGTCAGCTCTACCGAGCATCTGTGATCTCTCATCTATTATCTATCATTTAATGCGGATGTCCCCGCTTGGCTTTATAATTGATTAGATGATGAGAGATTTCCAGATCATGCCGGCAATGTCGTTCAGAGAAACGGATGAATCCTAACACGATAAAATTCGACACAAAAAAGCCGCCATTCATAAGGCGGCTCAACCGGTAAATTCCTATGGCTTAGTTATTAGCGGTTTCCGCCTTTGCGCAATGCTCAGTAAACGCCTGAGCAAGAGCATCGGCGATGACAAAAGGCGGACGGCCCTCAAGATCTTTTCGCTCGAACATCTGAACCAGCTTTCCGTCTTTAATAAAACCGATCGAAGGCGACGACGGAGCGTATCCGGTAAACAATTCGCGGGCCGTGTCGGTCGCGTCGATGTCGGCACCGGCAAAGACGGTGATCGAACGGTCGGGCTTAACCGGCGATTGGTCAAGCGCCATCGCGATACCGGGGCGAACGCCGCCGGCGGCACATCCACAGACCGAGTTAACCACAACCATCAGCGTTCCGTCCGTACCCTTCACGGCTGCATCGACGGCTTCGGGTGTTTTTGTTTCTTCGATCCCAAGCTGCGCAAGTTCGGCACGCATGCCGTGGATCATCATTTCGGGATAAGGCATAATTTCTCCTGTTTTTTCAAATTCGCGGCCAGTCTGAATACCTGACCTTTTTTTCAAGTATCAGTTACCCGGCGGTGTATAGTCAAGTTCGAGATCGTTTTCGGACCCTGTTTGCCGAGGCGGTGCATATCACTTACTATTGGTGTTTATTTGAAAATAAATGGGAATCGAGATCGAAAAAAAGTACCGGCTTGATAAGAAAAAGCTGGTTGAGCTGACGGCAAAGCTGGGCGAACTCGGCGCCGAGTTTCGCAGCGAGGTGTTTGAAGAAAACTACCTTCATCGCGGCGGGCTTATCGATGAACGCGGGGCCGTGCTGCGCCTTCGCAAGATCGGCGACCGGACGATCCTGACCTACAAGGAACGACTCAGAAATGAATCAGACATCAAGCACCGCACCGAATACGAGACGGATGTTGCGGATGTTGATGCGATGGAAAAGATCATACAAAGTCTTGGATACAAGCTCTCGGTGGTTTATGAAAAGCACCGAAAAACCTGGCATTTTCTGGATGTCGAGGTCGTGCTGGACGAGCTGCCATTCGGCCTTTTTATGGAGATAGAAGGCGAGGTCGAGGCAATAAACGAAGCAGAGAGGGCCCTTGAGATTCAGGACCTTGAACCGGAGCCACGCGGTTATCCACGGCTCGCCGTAAAGTTCGGCACGATCGTCGAGGAAGTTTCCGAAGCAAGATTTGAAAAGAAAACAGCCGTGTGAGCAGGGGTTAAGAAGGCCCCCTATTGTCATAAAACTGCGCGTTTCGTCGTTTGGACAAATTACACCTTAGCGTCAGGCCCCAATGTCCTGGCCGACAAACCTCATCTGGGCGTCAAATGTTTCGCCCCCCGAAGCCTTTCGGTAGGTTCCATCCGGGCGTAGGATACGTGCGTTCGTGTTGTCTTTCAGATAGCTTCCCAGAATTTCATCGCGCAGATATGCTCTTATTCCCGGGTCGATGACCGGTACGACTATTTCGACCCGGCGATCAAGATTTCGCGACATCCAATCCGCACTGCCGATATACACTTCATCCTCGCCGCCGTTCGCGAAATAAAGTATCCGGCTGTGTTCAAGAAATCGCCCGACGATCGAACGGACACGGATATTTGACGAAAGTCCTTTTACTCCGGGACGAAGGGCGCATATTCCGCGAATGATCAGATCGATCTCGACCCCTGCGTGCGACGCGTCGTAAAGTTCCTGAATAAGATCTTCGTCGGTAAGGCTGTTCACCTTGACAATGATCCGCGCCGACTTTCCCGCGAGTTTGTTTGTTCGCTCTCTTCTGATCAAATCGGTCAACTTCTCGCGCATATTCAATGGCGCGACAGACAGCCGCTGATACTTGTCCTGCTGTGAATAACCCGTCAGAAAATTAAAGAGGCTGGTCGCGTCTTCGGCGATCTCTTCATCCGCCGTGAAAAGTCCCAGGTCGGTGTAAAGGCGCGACGTCGTCGGATTATAATTACCTGTACCAAGGTGCACATAACGGACGAGCTTGCCCTTCTCACGCCTGACAACAAGCAGCACCTTGGAATGTGTTTTCAACGAACTAATGCCGTAAACGACGTGCACACCCTCATTTTCAAGCCGACGCGCCCATTCGATATTGTTTTCTTCGTCGAATCTCGCTTTTAGCTCGACGAGGGCCGTGACCTGTTTGCCCAAGAGCACCGCTCGGATCAGCGAGTTTACGATTGGTGAATCCTTGCCCGTGCGATAGAGGCAAATTTTGATCGCCCGGACATCGGGGTCTTCGGCGGCCAGAGCGAGAAAATCCGTAACAACCGAGAACGACGTGTAAGGATGGTGAAGAAGCACGTCCTGTTTTTTAAGAACGTCAAAAATACTCTTTTTCTCAAGCAGCACCGATGGATGAACGATCGAGATCGGCCTGTCCTTGAGTTCAGGACGGTCGAGCGAATAAAGCTGCATAAGGTCTGGGATGTCGAGAAAGCCATCGACCTTGAAAACATCCTGTTCCGTCAGGCCGATACCGTCGGTAAGCAGCTTAAGCATTTTTTCGGGCATCGCCTCGGAGACTTCGAGCCGGACTGGAAAACGGAACCGCCGCCGCTGGAGTTCGTTCTCAAGCGTCCGCATAAGGTCGCCCGCCTCGTCTTCGCGCAGTTCGATGTCCGCATCCCGCGTCACCCTGAACAAATATCCGTCGCTCGCCTTCATCTTTGGGAACAAGGCCTGAGCATTTGCGGCCACAACCTCTTCCATCAGGGCAAACCGTCCGTTCTTTTCACTTATCGGTATCAGCCGCGGCAATTTCGGCGGCAGCTTTATGCGTGCAAAGCGCTTTTGACGGAAAAGATGTTTTAAGTTCTTTTGTGTGACATTCCGGTTGGGCTCGATGAAAATGCCGATGTTAACGCTAAGGTTCGAAATATAAGGAAACGGGTGGCTTGAATCGACCGATTGCGGCGTAAGGATAGGGAAAAGATTGTCGCGAAAATATTTATCGAGTTTTCTCCTGTCCTTGGCATTTAGTGACCTGTAAGGCTCAATCGTGATCTTTGCCTCCGCAAGATCCGGCAGCACGCGATCTCTCAAATAGTTGACCTGCCGTTTCACCATCGGCCGAAGGCGTTTGCCTATCTCACGGATTTGTTCGGCCGCGGTCATACCGTCAGCCGACAGTTCGCTGACGCCCTCGTTAACCTGTTCCTTCAACCCCGACACGCGGATCATAAAAAACTCATCAAGGTTTGTCGAAAAGATCGAAAGAAATTTTAGGCGTTCGAGGACCGGCAGGTTCTGGTCCATTGCCTCGTCGAGCACCCGGCGGTTGAATTCCAGCCAGCTCAGCTCACGGTTAAACAGCGTCGCCCCGTCGAAGGCTTCGGTGGACGAGTCAACAATCGATTCGGATGTAACCTTGGATGCTTTTATATCGCCGTGGATCATATGGACAATCTCTAATTATAGACGAAGCTGCCCAAATGGTGTTTTAAATTCGTGTTAAGGGAATGTTACAGCAATTGCGGCTTATTTCAAGATAGTAACCTTTGTTCCGGCGGGGATCGCTTCAAAAAGCTCGGCCATTTCATCGTTTTGAAGAGCGATGCAGCCGTCGGTCCAATCGCCGGCCGTTCCGCCGCCGTGGATATAGATCTCACCGCCCAAAGCAGTTTTTTGCGGCGGCATGCCTCGTTCATTGATCGCTTTTACAATTATGTTGTGTTCGTCTTTTGTGATCAACCCGCCGGCAAGACCGCGTTTGGCATCGTCCTTTGCGGGGTAGCTGAGGCCTAAGGACAGGTGAAAACGGCTTTCGGGATTTTTTGTGAAGACATAAAACTCGCCCTCGGGCGTGCGGCCATCGCCTTCGACTTCCTTGTCGTCGTTTGGCGAAAATCCGAGCACCATCCGGAATGTTTTAACCAATTTTCCGCCGTCATAAACCTCAAGCGTCCGGGCGGATTTACGGATGGTGACGGTTGGTTCTTTCAGGCCGGTGAGTTTGGTCTTTTGCATTTCCGTCGAAGTAAGCTGCATAAACGCGGCAGTGGCACAAACCGCGAGCGTAACTGCGGTAAGAATAATAATAAAACTTTTCCGACTCATCGTTTAACGCCTCCTTTCTTAAAGTCGTGCATTTTTTGCGAGTTTTTCAACCGGACGCGCCTCGAATTCGCAAATCTATCTAACTGCGGAGACCGCCGTGGCTTTCTCCCTCATTATTCGAGCCTCATCCGGACGGCCGTTCTTTGTCCAGAATTCGGCAAGTTGATTGTAACGTTCGGCCGGATCATAATTCATCGCCCACGCAAGCTTGGCCATGCATTCGGGGCAGTCATCCAGCGGCCGCCGGTCCGTTTCTGCAAGATGGTTCGTCCCCGACATCAGGCACTCGTATTTCGTGCAATGCTTCATCGAGAACATATGCCCCGTTTCGTGCATTGCAACCTTCAAAGTCCGGTCGAGGAGCAAATCGAAGGCGGTTTTGCGCGACGGATTCGAAAACTGATAAAGGGACCAAACACCCACGCGTTCAGAAAAAGTAGCCTGGCCGAAAACAAAAGCCCACGTATCACCCGGGTACAGATCGTAGTTGGTAAATGCGATCAACGCCGCGGCATTCTTTGGAAGCAATTTTGGAAGAACGTCATCAAGAAAATAACTCGTCCTGATCTGCAGATTATTTCGGTATTCGATCTTTCGCTGCTTGTCCTTAGGAACATTTCCAAGAGCACGATCGGAATTTAGCTTTACCGGCAGATCATAGAACGCACGCAAATAGTCGGCTGTCAGGCGAATCGCTCGTCGCTGGTCTGCAGTGAATGTTCCGATCGGCTGGATGTAAATAGTTCGGCGTTCGGCGGTGGGCAAGGTCGGGTTTGAATTTAGATATTGCTCGAATGTCTCGCCCGCCTCTTTCTGCGTATCGAGCCAGTCGCCCTCCTGGACCTTCATCGGTTTGAAGAACTGCACGACCGCGACTTTCTGTTTATCGAGTTTCTCGGCCCGCTCGTCTTTTTTTTCCGCCGTATTCGCAACCGGCGTTTCGACTGACGAACACCCGAACGTCAGCACGGCGACAAAAAACAGAACGAGCTTCATAATGCCTTAGACGGAATTTGTGGCCTTTTGTTCCGGACGACTGACAGTTATTTCTCGCGCGTCGTCGCCGTCACCTTCTATCTCGACTAAAATAGTTCGCGGCGGCAGCTTATAGTCGCCCAACCGCTCGGCCCATTCGATGATCGCGATCGCCCTCGGATCTTCGAGGATCTCATCAAGCCCGACCGCAAACGCGGCGTTTCCGCCTTCGATCCGCCATAGGTCGATGTGGTAAATGTTGTACTCGCCACTCTTGTAAAGATTTACAAGCGCAAAGCTTGGGCTCGTTACTTCATCGATATCAAAATCGAATGAGTTCAAAATGCCCTTCGTCAACAAAGTTTTCCCCGCTCCAAGCCCGCCAAAAAGCAATACAACATCCCCTGCCGCGAGCTCGCGACCGATCATTTCGCCAAGCTCGAATGTGGCTTCAGGCGATCTGCTTTCGACGACTTTGTTCATTTTATGCGGGACAACCCGGATCTCTTTGAAAATTTTTAAGATGGGAAAAAATAACTTGTCACAATCCACTTTCCACTGAAGAAGTCAATTTTTTCAGTGGGTAGTGATAAGTGGTTAGTTCATAGTCAGTCTTTCGATTTTCCCTACTGAAATAATTTTAGATTTTTCTATTTTGGATCTGCTACTTTTACTTCTGCAAACGCCTCGGCCAAACACTCGCGTACATCCGACGCGGTCATCACCCGTTTGCCGTATTTCTTTTCGGCAATATCGCCCGCAAGTCCGGCAATATAAACTGCCGCTATTACGGTTTCGAAAATATCGCTCTTCATCATCACCGCTTGCGCGACAAATCCGCCAAGAATGCCGGTCAGCGTGTCGCCGTTTCCGGCCTTTCCCAATCCTGAATTTCCTGTAGGATTGACGACGACCTTACCGCCGGGTTCGCCGATGAGGACACGCTCGCCTTTTAGTACGAGAGTGACGTTGTTCTTTTCTGAAAACTCGCGAACGGCCGCAACGCGGTCCTTGATCGCTTCCTTGTCGTCCGTTCCGAGCAGCCGCAGGAACTCGCCCTCATGCGGCGTGAGGATCAATGGAACGCGGATGCCTTCGTCCGCGTGTCGCCCCGGAATCCCATTCGGAGGATTGAAGTACGACAGAGCTCCAGCATCAACGATCACAGGTGTTGTGCGTTCTTCGACTACCTTGCGGACGAGCGATTCGATCTCGGGATCGGTCGCCGAAAGTCCCGGACCGACCGCGATCGCGTTAGCTTTCGATGAAAGCTCATCGAACTCCGGCAATCCGATAGTCGCGAGGATGACTTCGGGTAGAATTCGGCTGGCGATCTCTGTTTTGGCGTCCGCGGGACACGCGAGAGTTACCAGTCCGACGCCCGTACGGATCGCGGAGTTTCCAGCGAGAACCGCCGCGCCGGAATACGTTTCTGATCCGGCGATGATCAGTGCGTGCCCCCGTTTGTTCTTGTAGGAGGAATTGCTGAATTTGGTCGCACTGAGCCAGTCGCCAGCGTCTTGACGATCAGCTAGAAAAAGTTGAGAGGGTTGTTGATCAATCAACTCCTGAGGCGAGCCGATCGCGGCCACCACCAACTCCCCGTTAAACCCACACGCGCCTGGGAGAACGTTACCTGCTTTTGGAGCCGTAAAGGTCACGGTCACGTCAGACTTTAGCGCTATATCAAGCTCCGCGCCTGAATCCGCATTAAGACCTGAGGGAATATCAACGGCCACTTTGAGCCGCGATCTGCGTGGATCAGTATCATCATTTAAGAAGTTAATCTCATGAATGATGTTGTAGACGTATATTTCGAGCGGCCGAGTGAGGCCAGTTCCGAAAACTGCGTCAACGATTACATCGACGCCGTTGAAAAGCTGAATTTGAACTTCATTCCACTCGTCCTTCGAGAGAATCTCCCGAAGTTCACAAAACTCGCTCATGTACACATCGGTGTGGGTAAAGTCCTCCGCACACAAAATGCCAAAGTTCGTCCTTGCATCGCCCTTCGTCTCCTTGATCTGACCCAGAAGGACGACGTCTACGAAGGCCCCATCCAGGCCAAGAAGTCTTGCCAACGCAGCTCCGTCACCGCCGTTATTTCCAGGACCGCAAAGGATGAGGATAGACTTGCCCCTGACCGAGCCGCCGAGTTTCTCCGTGATCACACGCGCGACTGCATGGGCGGCGTTTTCCATCAAAATGATCGACGGGATGCCGTATTTCTCGGTCGTTAGACGATCGACTTCGCGCATTTCGGCGGCTGTCAGGACTTTCTGCATACACCATCAAGTTGCCACGAATAGCTTCAGAGTTCAAACGCAGAAAAGCCGCACTCTTGCGGTAAGAATGCCGCTTTTCCGCGCTAAAGGAGACTTGCGAACAGACCTATATCGATGCAATTGGCACAAAATGCCTGCCACTGTGCTTGATCATTGAATACTTCCGTTCATTTAATATAAACCACTATTCGGCGTGGGCTTCCACAAAAATCCGCCGCTTCGGAAGGCCTGTGAAATGGTGATCCCGGCTGGATTCGAACCAGCGACCTTCCACTTAGGAGGCGGACGCTCTATCCAACTGAGCTACGGGACCTATTGCCAAATTCGGATTGTGGATTGCTGAATTCGGATTGTCAAGAATCGTATCGAATTAACGAGTTCACTTGATGCCCGTTAAATTTGCTCCTGCCGCTCAGAAAATCAAGTTCGACGACGAACAGCAGGCCCACGACCTTGCCGCCCAGCCCTTCAACCAGATCAACCACCGCTTTTGCCGTGCCGCCCGTCGCAAGCAGATCGTCCACGATGAGCACGCGGTGGCCCGACCCGATAGCGTCCTTGTGTATCTCAAGCGTATCCTGCCCGTATTCCAGATCGTATGAGATCGAGACCTTTTCGGCAGGCAGCTTCTTTGGCTTTCGGACCGGAACGAATCCGGCGCCAAGCTGATACGCAAGCGGCGTGGCAAAGATAAATCCGCGCGATTCGACGCCGATCACCGTGTCGATCTTTTCGTCTTTACAAAGAGCGTAAAGAGCGTCGATCGTCTGCTTCAAACCGTCCGGGTCCTTTAGAAGGGTCGTTATGTCGTAAAAGTTAATGCCCGGCTTAGGGAAGTCGGGTACTTCGCGAACAAGTTTGCGTAAATTTTCCATTTATTGCGGTCTGGGCCGAATTATTATCCGGCTTCATTTTTTTATTTTTCAATTCTGAAGTTTGAATATTCTGATGTCGGCTCGATCACAAGCTCTTCGACGTCGTCCACCCTCGAACAACGCGGGCCCGCAGTCATATCGTGCTTGAATGCCTCGACTGCCTTTTCCGGCCCTTGAGCAAATGCTTCCACCCGTCCGTCTTCAAGGTTTCGGACATACCCGCGAACCTGATGCCGTGCGGCTGCTCGTTGGGTGAAGAACCGGAAACCTACGCCCTGAACCAGCCCGCTTAAGAGAAATTTTCTGGCCACTACCATCAATTCAAAACTATCCCAGAGCGTCCAGGCACTCTTTCAGGGTCCGTCTGCGGCAAGTGTAAACAGGCATTCCTCGAAGCGTAAGCTTGCTCGCCGGTGTTTGCCTGAGTTCTTCCGCCAGGGCAAGGAAATCACGAGGTTCATCGGTTTCGAACGAAATGAGATATTCCTGCTCACTGGACCCGAATGCGTGCGTCATATGGATGCGGATGTTCGGGAATTTCTTTCCGACCATAAAATTTTCTTCGATCAGGGCGTCACGTTCAGCCCCGGTTTTATCGTACCAATCCGGGTGCTTCGCGCACGGATAAACGAAATGGTAGGCTCCGCTGCCGGCAATGACCTGAGCCCGGCTTTGCGGGTTGCCGAGACCGTCCTCGGGAATGAACGACATTTTCTTTGTCACCGCAAGGTAATTTTCGGCCGTTTCAAGATAACTGCCAAGACTGCTGCGGAACAGCTTCGCCGTCATGTCCTGGATCGGGTCCAGCGAATTACTGATCCGCCAGAACATCAGGTCGGCCTTTGAGTCGAAACCCACTAGCGAGTAGCTGTAAAGCAGAAAATTGTCCTGGAACGAATCGTACACGCCCTGAAATTCGCTTTTGAAAATACTTTTGCTTTCGTTGTCCAGCTTTCGCCATGCCGGATTGACGCGAAAGAAAATGAAATTGACGAACTGCGTCTGCACATCGGGCAATTTTCGCGGGCCCTTTGGTTCAGGGAGGAGCCTTAGGCTGCCGTCACCCGTATCTTTTGTCCGATCATGCAAATCCATTCAACCTATTCTGCCAAGTTTCCAAGGTGATGTCCAAAACCGGCGTCTGAGTGTAAAAACCGAAGGATTCGCGAAAAGCCGCAAGGCTCGGGAAGGAACAAGATCAGAAAACAGGTGAGCACGATAAATGGCGTACTTCTAACGCGGTTCTGCCGCGCGAGGGATATTTATTGGCGAATGCCCGTGTCCCAGGCCTTTGGCCGTTCGGATCGCTTCGGTGACAAATTCCTTCGCTATTGTCGCCGCATCGGGCAGATCGGCGCCGAGCGCTAGATTTGCCGTGATCGCTGCCGCGAGCGTGCAGCCGGTACCGTGCGTCGCGTCGGTTACGATGTGTTCGGCTTCTAACACATGCACGCCGCCGTCGGCTTGATAGAGATAGTCGCGTGCCTTGCCGTCTTCGATAAAATGCCCGCCCTTCATCAGAACCCGCTCGGCCCCCATCGAAAGTATTAGACGCGCTGCGGCGGAAATATCGTCGCGCGTCCTGATCGCCATTCCCGTAATTCTTTCGGCTTCCTGCGTATTTGGTGTAACTATTAAGCTTAGCGGAAATAATTTGTCGATCATTACTCGAAGTGCATCGTCATCGATCAGATCGAAACCGGACGTAGATCTGACAACAGGGTCAACAACAAGCTTCCCGACACCGCGTTCGGTCATTAACCTTGCCGTTTCTTCGATCACTTCGCGCGTCGGAAGCATTCCTGTCTTTACTGCGGCGATCTCCAGATCATCCATTACCGCTTCGACTTGCGATCGGACCGAGGCTGCGTCCTGATGGACGGCGCCAAAAACACCGGTCGTGTTTTGAAAAGTGATCGTTGAGATCGCCGCCGCCGCAAAGCAGCCGAACGCCGAAAACGTCTTGATGTCAGCGATAACGCCTGCTCCGCCGGACGGGTCCAGTCCCGCAATAGTCAGGCACGCCTTTTGGTTTGACATACCCGTGTAAACTAATGAAAAAAGATAGCTTATCCTTTCAGGCCATAAGCCCGTTGAGATAGCGAATGGCCGCGTACCCCGCCGCTCCGTTCGCCAAAACGTCTGCCGTGTTTTCAACCTGGATACCACCAAGCGCAAGTACAGGAAAAGGATGCACCCGCGAACAAACTTCCCGAAGTTGATCGATCCCCACGGGTTCATTCTTGCCTGGGCTTGAAAAAACCGGTCCGAATACAACAAAGTCTGCGCCGGCCGTTTTGGCTGCTTCGGCCTGGCTGATCGAGTGCGTCGAAACACCGATAATAAAAGGTTCGGGCAAATGCCGCCTGACCTCTGCCGCCGAAAGCCCATCCGCAGGCAAATGAACGCCGTGCGCCCCTGCCGCCAAGGCGATATCAGCCCGGCCGTTGACCAGTATTTTAACCTCAGTTCCACGGACGGCCTCGGCAACGGCCTGCGCAAGATCGAACAAAAGAGATGCGGGCAGGCGTTTTTCGCGGAGCTGGAAAATGGCAATGCCGTGCTCGGCGGCGATTGCCGCCTTGCCAACTATTTTCCGCTTTCTCATTGTAAAATTGCTTTCGTCGGCGTCACCTTCGGAAATGCAGCAGATGATCGGAATAGGAAACATGCCGCTCACTTTCTGTTTTGCTTTTGATCGTGTTCGCGCAGGAGTTCAACGCTTTGGCTGAAATGCGCAGCCTCCCAGAACGCGATGACGATATTCACCACGCCCAGGCCGGTCACGGCACCTCGAAACCAGTTGGATGTCACCGTCCGCTGCAGAGAGGGAAGTCCCGTACCCTCGGCCACAAGAGCCAGAAGATAATTCTCGCTCCAGTTACCGAACAGCGTATCCCACGGCGAGAGAATCAAGTAGAAACCCAGCAGCAGGCATAGAATAATAAAAAAAATGACGGTCAGTTTCTCAACCATACCGTCAAATTATAATCTTTAAACATCTACCGAACAACCGATTCGTCGGCCCGGTCAGTGATTTACCGCAATACTTTTCATCCGCTCGCTAATGTCGCGGAAATTGACGTTCTCGGCATAAACCTGTTCGAAATACTGTCCGGCGCGGTTCGTATTTCCATCGGCCTCGTACGCAAGGGCCAGTTCGTACCATAAGCCCTGCATCTCTTCCCTTGAAAGATCGGCGGTTTCCAACGCACGTTCGTACCATGTCAAAGCGATATGCGGCATGCTCTGCTGCATAAAACAATGCCCGAGCAGGTTTGTGCACGAGAAAAAGCGGCGCGTCCCGTCGTTCGGCTGGACGAGAGAAATGGCCCCTTGAAATTCCTTGATTGCTTCTTCCATTAGGCCCATTTCCTGGTATGCAATGGCCGTGTTGAAATGTGTTTCAAAGTCCGAATCATCCGGCTGAGCGGAATCTTCCAGGCCAAGTTCATTCCTGAGATCGTGCAGCCCTCCTGTATCGTGTTCGATCTTTTCCGATGCCGGGCCCGTCTCCATTACAGGAGCATCGGCCGATGGTGCGTCCGAAACCAGGGCACCAATCGCTCCGATCTCATCCCGAACTTTTACGATCTCGGGCCGCTCGCCGAACTCGCCTCTAAGTTCGTTAACGGCTTTTTCGGCCAGCTCGGTGTAGCCGTTCTCGATGTAGAAACGGACTGTTTCGATCTCTTTCTCAAGCCTATGCTGATCGGCTTTGGCAAATTCGTCCGCGTTCCCCGTGGCCGCCTCGAGGGGAGCAACCTCCGTTACCGCTCCGTTAAATGCGAACCCGCTTTCCGGCTCTGCGGTATCCCCGGCTTCGGCCGAATGATCGAAACTAACCAGCGGTGCCTCACCGGGTGCTGAGTACTCCGGCGGGTGCGCGGCATTATCTCCATTTTTCAAAAAACGCTTATCAAAAAGGTTCTCTTCGGTCTCGCCGCCCTCAAAACCATGTTCCGCATTTATCTCGCGCAGGCGTTCGGCATAAGTTGCTTCCTGCGGGACCAGCATCGTCAGTTGGAGCAGGGCAAACCGCTCATCATCCACCGAATCGGCTTTCTTTGCCACCTCGGCGAGCTTTATCAGCGACTCACACAGGGCTGCCTCGTCTCTTTGCCACGAGCAATATCTCGCCTGAAGCCGCAGTGCGTCCAGTTGTTCCGGATCTTTTTCGAGAACGGCTTTTACAAGCACGCTGAATTCATCCGCCTGACCGCCGATAAGCATGTGCTCCGACGACATTGAGAGGATCCTGGCCGCCGAATTCAAATCGTTCTGCTCGATATAGATGTTTGCCAGATCAAGGAATTTCGGATAGTTCGCCGGCTCTAGCTCAACCAGCTTAATAACCGTTTTTTCAGCTTCGGCCAAATCGTCGCATTCTATAAGGCAGTCTATCAGGAGGTAGCGGATCTCACGGCTATGCGGAAATTCGGCTAATATTTCGGTAAGCTTTTCAGCGGATTCTCTTGCCTTTCCCAAAGCTGACTGGGAAGCTACGAATCCCGCGAGCGCGCTTGGATCGCCCTTACTGATAGAGAGCGTTTTTTCAAAGGCGGCTATTGCTTCCTCGTGCGCCCCTTTGTTCGCGAACCGTGTTCCAACCTCGGTATAGGCGTCGATGGCCTCGTTTTTTTGGTTCTCGGCCAGATATGAATCGGCAAGGCTTAAGTAGGCTTCCGTGTCGGTCGGATCGAGCAGGGCGATCTCCTTCCACATCGCAAGCGCGTCGATCTTTCTTCCGCACTTTTCGAAATGGTCGGCGACCTTCTGAAAATGCGTGCGAGCCTCATTCAGTGAGCCTTTTTGCTTGTATAACTCCGCCAGCTTTTGCCAAACTTCGACCGAGCTGGGGTCGAGTTTTGAGATCTTGTTGTAGATCGCGATCGCCTTTTGGGCAAAGCCCTGCTTGGTATAGTGATTGGCGACAGAGGTGTAACATTTTATTGCCGCCCTGATATCCGTATTCTTCGAATACAGATCTCCGAGCATATTGATCGTTCCAAAGTCTTTTGCGTCAAACTTTACAACCTGTTCATATTCGCCAATGGCGGAACGGATCTTTCCCTGGGAAAGGTATTTTTCGGCATTCCGCATTGCCTTTGTCTTATCGAAAGTCATCGTTGGTTCGCTGCCGGATCAGTCTGAAGCTGGATTATGAAGGGCCGATCGCTTTCTACGTGAGTTTTTTGTATGGAGAGTACAGGTGAATTGTCTAAACCCTGCAAGTAGTAAATTACCACGCCTCATCTTGGAGTGTCAATATTTTTTGACATCTAACAAAGAAGTACAACACTTTCCGGCGCACGCGATTTTGCATTTTTTCGGGCCATTTTTTAGTCTTAAACTTCGGCTTGAGATTGGAATTTAGTAAATATATGCAGGCACTAATACTTGCCGGCGGCAAGGGCACGCGGCTTCGCCCTCTAACGGTTTACACGCCAAAACCCATCGTACCGGTGATGAACCGGCCATTTTTGCTCTATCAGATCGAGATACTTGCACGGGCAGGGATAACCGACATCGTTTTGTCGCTAAGCTATCAACCCGACAAGATCGAGGACCTTTTGGGCAACGGCTCCGATTTTGGCGTAAGTTTGAGGTATGTTACCGAACCAACGCCTATGGGCACCGGCGGCGCCTATCGGTTTGCTGCCGAAGAGATTCGCGAAACAACCGTGGTGTTGAACGGCGATATCCTGACAGACCTCGATATTTCCAGGTTGATCGCCTTTCACCGCTCTAAGGCCTCCGACGCCACCATTGCGCTGGCCCAAGTTGACGATCCTTCGGCCTATGGCCTGGTCGAGACCGGCGACGAAGGCCGTGTGAAACGATTTCTGGAAAAACCTAAACCTGCCGAGGTCAGCGATCTGAAAGTAAATACTGTAAATGCAGGCATTTATGTTCTGGAACCATCTATTCTCGATCTTATCCCGTCGGGCGAAAGCCGCTCGTTCGAATATGACGTTTTTCCCGAGATCCTAAAAAACGAAAGGCCATTTTTTAGCTATGTCATGACCGGCGGATATTGGCGCGACCTTGGCAATCCACCAAGCTACCTTCAGGCTCACCATGATTTTTTCGACGGAAAGATCGCCGGTTTTGATCACGACCGGTCGGCCGTTTCGGATATTGCGACGGCGGCGAGTGTTGACCGGGCGTCAGTGATCGGGGAAGGGTGCGTTATAAAACCGGGAGCGACCGTCGTGAGTTCCGCGATCGGGCCAGGCGTCTATATCGATGAAAAGGCGGTGGTTGAAAATTCGGTCATCTGGGGCCACACGCGAATTTCATCGGCGGCTGAAATTCGAAATTCCTTTGTCGGACGCAGTTGTCACATAGGAAGGAACGCATCCGTGACGGACGGTGCGGTGCTTGGCGATAAGACTTCATTGTCGGATTACACAAAGATATAGGACGGATCGTGGTATGCCAGAACTCCCTGAGGTTGAACATGTTGCGCAAGCTTTGCAGGGATTGATCGCCGGCCGACGTATCGAATCCGCCGAGCTCCGGCGCGCCCGCCTTGCGCCTGACACAAAACCGTCAAAGTTTGCCGCCGAACTGGCGGGAACTGGGATCAATTTCATCCACCGCCGCGGAAAGCATATTCTCATCGATCTCGAAAATGGGCGGACGCTGATCGTGCATCTTCGAATGAGCGGCCGCTTTATGCTGCTCACTCCCGACCACGAAGACCCCAGATTCACGCACGCCGTATTTCATTTCTCCGATCAAAACAGGCTTGTGTTCCAGGACCAGCGGCACTTCGGTCTGATGAAAATAGTCGAAACCTCAGAGCTTTTCGAGGCCCGGGAACTGGCCAAGCTTGCGCCCGAGCCGTTTTCGGCCGAGTTCTCGCCGGACTATTTGCGAACAACCTTGAAGGCGACTAACCGGGTACTTAAAGAGGTGCTTCTTGACCAGACAAGGGTTTGCGGCGTCGGGAACATCTACGCCTCGGAGGCATTGTTTCTTGCCGGGATCAGTCCGCGGCGGCGCGGTAAAAACGTGCCTGGTTCGCGTATCGAGCCGCTTTTTACGAGCATAAGAAACGTTCTTTCCGAAGCAATGGCGGCCCAGAATACGATCATTCCGGACCCGGTAGTGATCGGTGAGGGAGTTTACGGCGTGGTTGATGCGCGCTGGCGGGTGTATGATCGCGAAGGCGAGCCTTGTCCCAATTGCGCAACGCCGATCCGTCGAATACGGCAAGGGGCCCGTTCAACGTATTTCTGTTCAAAATGCCAAAGATAGCCGTTACCGGCATGTTTATTGGAGGAAACCGATCATGTATAAGAAGATCCTTGTTTTTCTTTCATTAGCCGCCCTTCTCGCCCTTTCGCCGTTGCAAGTTTTCGCATGCGCTTGCTGTGCCGAGCCCGGAACTTATCATCTGCGGACCTCCAAACCGGATGGTTACTCGCTAAGTGTTGTTGAAGATTTTCGGTTCGAGAAGCCGGCCGACCTGTATATGACCGAGGCCGGTTTTGAAATGATAAAGGGCTTGGATCCACTTCGGGGCGAATATGAATCGAATGATTGGACCGCAGGCAGCCATTTCGATCTGGCTGCGTCGTTTACAAATAAACTATGGCGGTTCAATTTCACTACCCCAAAGGGAACGCGAGGCACGCTTACGCTGCCGCTCCCGACTCAAATGGTGACCTACAAAGTCGATATCCACGACGAGGAAGATCGCCCCAACGGGCCGCTATTGTACAAAGAGTTTCGCTTCAAGGGCAGAGTGTCGGCGGCGACGGGTTTTGCCCGTTTGGCGGTGGGCCGGGGCACGACCTATTTCCTTGTTTTTCAGGGTAGGGGAAACGGATGCGACAACGCCTCCGACTTTACCCACTGGCGCCTTGAGATAGAAGGCCCGCGATCCAATTATGCTTTCTTTGGAAAATTGGATACGGAAGGGGAGGAAGAAGACGCCGCGTAATCCCTTCTTACTTTGCGTCCTTGGCGGACTTTGCGTGGAATCTTTTTTCTTTACACCAAGGATGCCTGGATCGCGACGTAAAGAGTACCGCCCTTTTTAGCCCCTTGACAGACGGGCGTTAAAGTAACATCATCAAGCATATTTTGTGGTGAGTTAATTGCGACTTGCGACCACGTTAAATAATCCGCTAAACAGCTTGCAGGACAAAACGAATTTGAAAAGTCTCGCTGTTGCAGCGAGGCTTTTTTGTTATGAAAAACTTTCGGGAATTATTGGATTCGGACAGCGTTTATGTCTTTGACGGAGCGGTCGGAACGCGGCTCTACGACAAAGGCGTTTACATAAACCGAAGCTATGACGAGCTGAACCTGACCGCCCCCGATCTTGTCCGCGAGGTTCACGAAGAATACGTCAAGGCCGGTGCCGACATAATCGAAACGAACTCATTCGGTGCCACACGGCACAAACTGCAGCCATACGGTTTGGAAAGCAGGCTCCGCGACATCAATTTTGCCGCTGCCCGGATAGCACGCGAGGCCGCCGGAGAGGACGTTTTTGTTGCCGGTGCCGTCGGGCCTCTCGGCCTGCGCATCGAACCTTACGGCCCCACATCATTCGATGAGGCAAAAGATCTTTACAAAGAGCAGATCGCGGGACTGCTTGAAGGCGGTGTGGACCTTTTTATACTTGAGACATTTTCCGAGCTTGCCGCTATCGAACAGGCCATCAGGGCGGTCCGCGAACTTTCGGATCTGCCGATCATCGCGCAAATGACCATCCAAATGGATGGAAACACAACTTTCGGCACGTCGCCCGAAGCCTTTACCGTCCGATTGGACAACCTGGGAGCCGATGTTATAGGCCTGAACTGCGGCATGGGCCCGAACCACGTTTTGACGGCCCTTGAAAAAATGCGGGGCGTCACAACCAAGAACCTGTCCGCACAGCCGAACGCAGGCCTTCCCCGCGATGTTCAGGGCCGGCAATTTTATATGGGATCGCCCGAATACATGGCGACGTTCGCAAAACGTTTTGTTCAGGCTGGAGCCCGATTTGTTGGAGGCTGCTGCGGGACGACACCTACCCATATCAAACTGATCGCCGATTCGATCCGCTCGATCAGTCCCCGTCAGCAGGTATTCGCATTATCGGCCGCCGCAAAAGTGACCGAGCTTACACCGAGCGACGTTACAGTCGTTTCGCCCGAAGAGCGTTCGAACTGGTCGCGCAAGATCGCCCGCCGCGAATTTGTTACATCCGTCGAGGTACTGCCGCCAAAGGGTTGCGACGCGCAAAAGACGCTCGAATCGATCGCTTTGTTAAAAGATGCCGGCGTCGATGCGGTGAATATTCCTGACGGCCCGCGTGCCCAAACGCGCATGTCCGCTCAGGCAACCGCGGTTTTGGTCGAGCAAAAGGTCGGCATCGAAGCCGTTTTGCACTACTGCTGTCGCGACCGGAACCTGCTTGGGATGATGTCGGACCTGCTCGGCGCAGCCGCACTCGGCCTGCACAATTTGCTCATCATCACGGGCGACCCGCCAAAGATGGGGCCTTATCCTGACGCCACCGCGGTTTTCGACATCGATTCGATCGGCCTGACGAATATGGCGAACAAGCTCAACCACGGGCTTGACCTCGGGAACAACCCGATCGGTCTGCCGACCGCTTTTTCGATCGGTGTTGGGGTGAATCCAGGCGCCGTAAATCTTGAGGAAGAGATCCGCCGTTTTGAATGGAAGGTCGAGGCGGGTGCCGAATATGCTATCACTCAGCCGGTGTTCGATACCGAACAGCTTCGGACATTTCTCGAAAAGATATCGCACGTAAAGATCCCGATCGTTGCCGGCATCTGGCCGCTGGTTAGTTTTCGTAACGCCGAGTTTTTGCACAACGAAGTTCCCGGCGTCAATGTCACGCCCGAGATCCTGGAACGCATGCGCGTCGCCTCGGAAAATAGCAAGGAAAAAGCTCGGGAAGAAGGAATCGCGATCGCCCGCGAATCGCTCCTGGAAGTAAAAGATATCATCGCGGGAGTTCAGGTTTCGGCACCCTTTGGCAATGTACGCTACGCTTTGCAGGTTTTCGATGTCCTTGATGAATTTTCGAGTGAGCAAATTGATGTTGCGGCAGTTCAGTAGTCAATGGTCCTGATGATTCCCGGCGCTAGTTTGCCGGGATTTTTCTTTGGCGGGTGAGTGAGCGTAAAGCGGTGATTGAAATCACCGACCGAAACATCCCTCCACTCATAATTAACGACCGCTCCATCAGCGAACTCGTATTCGCGGACGATACGGGCATTCTCAAAAACCGTAGGCGTTTCGCGGACGATCTTGTCGATCTCGTCATTCATGATAATGGCGACGTATTTTTCGGTGCTCATAGTTAACGGAGCTTCACGGTTTCAGAACGATCTTTCCGAGTGCCTTGCTTTCAATTATCTCATGATGCGCGCGCGGGGCCTCGGCCAGGGAAAAAGTACGGCTTATCTCCGGTTTTAGCGAACCTTCACTCAATCCCTTGAAAATCGCGGTGTGGATATCGTCGAGTTTTTCCTGCGGCGTATTGAACAGCGACATTCCATATATCGTTGCATCCTTTGTCATCGCAAGCCGGGGCGTGAACTGGATGCTGCCGCGATTACCGACTACGACGATCCGCCCGAACATCCCGAGTGCTTCAAAATCGCGCTCAAGATTTTCGTTCGCAAGCATCTCGATAATAATATCGACACCCTTGCTTTTGGCGAACTGTCGGACCTCCTCGAAATGATCTTCGTCGGAGTGGTCGAAAACGGCGTCGGCCCCCTGATCTCTGATAAGCTGTTTTCCTTCATCAGAGCTGGCCGTTCCGATCACCGTCAGGCCCGCATTCTTAGCCCATTGAACGGCCGCAATGCCAACACCGCCAGAAGCTCCGTGGATCAGAACGGTTTCGCCGGACTTCGCGCCTGCCTTTTGGAATAAAGCTCGGTATGAGGTAGCATACGGCGTCCAGATGCCCGCACCGGCCTCGTAGCTTATGATGTCCGGCAGAGTTCCAAGATGGGCTTCGCCGCAAAGTGAATATTCGGCATATGTTCCTGAAATTGAGCCGGCAATATAGACGCGATCGCCCGGTTTGAACCTCGTCACATCGGTACCGACATTTTCGACAACACCCGCGCCGTCCTTTCCCGGCGTATAGGGCAAATTCGGAGCGTGTGCATGGATGCCCGTCCGCAGATAGGTATCGACAGGATTAACACCGGCGGCCTCGATCTTCACTAGAACCTGGCCCGCCGAAGCCGCTGGAACGGCAAGTTCCTCGATCTTCATTACCTCGGGCGGTCCGAATTCGTTTACGACGTTCGCTTTCATAAATGTCCAACAAACTTCAGTTTGTTGCTCCCCGTGCGGCAAACTGATGTTTGCCGACGCTATTCCACCGTCACCGATTTCGCCAAATTGCGGGGCTGATCCACGTCGCATCCGCGGCGGACAGCAATATGATATGACAAAAGCTGCAGGGGCACGACCGACAGGATCGGGCCAAGCAGATCCGAGGTTTCGGGGATCTCGATCACGTGGTCCGAGACCTTTGAGCTCATTCCGTCGCCCTCGGTCAGTACCGCGACCACGATACCGTCGCGAGCCTTTACCTCAACAATATTCGAGTGCGTTTTTTCGTACCGAAGTTGGCTGGCCGGATCGGCCTCGGCCCGGGTGTTAACAATTACGACGGGGAGCTTTTCATCGATCAACGCATTTGGACCGTGCTTCATTTCGCCGGCCGGATAGCCTTCCGCATGAATGTAACTGATCTCTTTTAATTTCAGCGCCCCTTCCAACGCGACAGGGAAATTTATGCCGCGGCCAAGGTATAGGAAATCCTGAACGCGGAAAAAATCCTTTGAAAGCTCTTCGATAGAATCGGCATCATTCAAAAGCTGTTCGATCTTGAGTGGCAGTTCGGCCAATTCCTGCGCCAGCTTTTTGGCTCCGTCCTCGTCAACCAACCCGCGCACCTGCCCGAGATGCGAGGCGAACAAATAAAGCGCGACCATCTGCGACGTAAATGCCTTGGTCGAAGCAACACCGATCTCCGGCCCGGCGTGTGTCAGGATAGTGCCGTCGGCCTCGCGGTGGATCATCGAGCCCTGAACATTGCAGATCGCAAGGACCTTGCAGCCGGCCTGCTTTGCTTCGCGCATCGCGGCGATGGTGTCCGCCGTTTCACCTGATTGCGAAATGACGATTAACAGGTCCGTGTCCCGCAGGACCGGATCGCGGTAGCGGAATTCCGAAGCGTAATCAACCTCGACGGGAACGCGGGCCAGCTTTTCGAGCATGTACTTGCCCGCGAGCCCGGCGTGCCACGATGTGCCGCAGGCCGCGATCTTGACCGACGTCAACGCCTGAAGATCTTCGTCGGAAATATCCATCGGGTCAAGATATATCTTGCCCGTGTCAAGGGAAACGCGGCCTTGAGATGTATCGCGAACCGCCCGAGGCTGTTCGTATATCTCCTTTAGCATGAAGTGCTTAAAGCCGCCCTTTTCTGCCATTATCGGGTCCCAGGTGATTCGCTGTTGTTTCGGCTCGATCACGTTGCCGTCGAAATCCGTGACCCGCACTGAATCCTTGGTGAGCACCGCAATTTCGCGGTCGCCGAGGAAAAACACGTCGCGGGTGTGCTGAAGGATCGGCGGAATGTCGGACGCGACAAAAAATTCTCCGTCACCGAGGCCGATGACAACGGGCGGCCCTTCGCGAACGGCGATGACCGTGTCCGGAACATCGACCGAAATTATCGATAAGGCAAAGATGCCCTTAAGTTCCTTCACGGCTTCGCGGACGGCCTCCTCAAAAGGCAGCCCCTCGCCGTTTACGTAATGCCCGATCAAATGAGCCACAACTTCGGTGTCCGTCTCGGTCTTGAAATCGCTCCCGTTTGCCGACAGACGGTCCTTGAGGGTCAGATAATTTTCTATGATCCCGTTGTGGACAACGACGATCTTGCCTGACTGATCACGATGCGGATGTGCATTTTCCTCGGTCGGGCGCCCGTGCGTAGCCCAACGCGTATGCCCGATGCCGTAATTGCCGTCGAGCGGATTTAGCCGTATCGCTTCTTCGAGGTTTCGCAGTTTTCCTTCGGCCCGCCGTAGTTCAAGATGATTGTCATCATCCACCACGGCGATCCCCGCCGAGTCATAACCGCGATACTCAAGTTTCCGCAAGCCGTCAATGATCAACGGCACTACCTGTTTATTTCCAACGTATCCGACAATTCCGCACATATTCTAATAAAACCTACATGGAGCCGCTCTGGCCTTTTTCACCTTTGACACCAAGTTCCTTTATCTTTTTCGCCGGAGCCCCGACGACCAGGGTGTTTGGCTCAACATCCTTCGTAACAACACTTCCCGCACCTGTCACAGCATCATCACCTACGTTCACCGGAGCGACCAGCATCGTGTCCGAGCCGATCTTTACGCGGTCGCCGATGTGCGTCTCGTGCTTGTTCTTGCCGTCGTAATTGCAAGTGATAACGCCGGCACCGATGTTGGTGTCCTCGCCGATTGTGGCGTCGCCGAGATAGGTCAGGTGGCTTGCCTTTGAGCCTTTGCCGAGACGCGTTTTCTTTAATTCGACAAAATTCCCGACCTTCGACCCCTCGGCCATTACGGCGTTCCCGCGCAGGTGGGCCATCGGTCCAACGGCGCAGCCGCTCTCGACCTCGGAATCGATGATAAAGCAATTATCGCGAATCTCGACATTATTGCCGATCTTTGCATTGGAAAGCCTCGTCCCCGGCCAAATAATGCAGCCTTCACCGATCTCCGTCCGTCCTTCGATAAAAACATTGGGATAAATGACCGTGTCGCGGCCGATCACTGCCTGGGCGCTGACATAAGCGTTCTTGGGGTCGATAAAAGTGACCCCGTGATCCAGCATCAGCCGTGACATTGTCCGCCTACGCAGGATGCGTTCAAGATCGGCCAACTGGGCACGATTGTTCACGCCCTCTATTTCCTGAGCGTCGTTGAATTGAAAAATCGCGACATTCTCGCCGGCACTCTGCAACAGTGCGGGCACATCGGTCAGGTAATATTCACCCTGTGAGTTATTGTTCTTTACGGCAGAGAGGGCGGAATAAAGATTTCGCGAATCGAAACAATAAATGCCCGCGTTTATCTCCGAGATCTTCTTTTCTTCATCGGTAGCATCTTTTTGTTCGACGATCCGCTCGAACGCTCCTGAATCGTCACGAACGATCCGTCCGTAACCGGTAGGGTCGTTCAATCTCACCGTAAGCACCGTACAGGCGGCACCATGTTCAAGGTAACGATGATGGTGCTGGACAAGCGCCGCAAGGGTCTCTGGCCGGATCATTGGCACATCGCCTGACAGCACGACCAGGGTCGAATCGTCGTTCTCCAAATAAGAGCGAGCGGCGTTTACCGCGTCACCGGTTCCGAGCTGGTCCTGCTGCGTTACAAAAACCACTTTTTGTCCATCAAGTTCGTTAAGTACCGAGGCTTTTACCTCGTCGCCCTGATGTCCGATGACGACATAAATAGTCTGCGGCGCAAGCGCCGTAGCGGTCCGGCAAACGTGGTTTATCAACGGCCGTCCGTCCAGCTTATGGAGCACCTTCGCCAGTTCGGATCTCATGCGCGTGCCAAGTCCTGCGGCAAGCACAAGGACATTCAATGGTCGTTGTTCTGTCGGACTATCAGGCATAAAAACAGCGGGCGAAACAGGTTAGCCTTTGGCGGCAAAATGCCGACTTACTTCTCCGAGATACAGCCGAGAACGGCTTCAGCCAGTTTGGCCGGATCGTGGCGCACCTTTTCCCCAGCCTCCAGTAGATTACCATAAACGATAGTTGCCCCTTCAATCGAATCGCCTGATATCGAGCCGTGCACGCCGATCTGTTCGGCCCCTTCAACCTCATAAACTGACGACTGTAACTCGCTGATACGCTGGCGGTTCACTATGATGTGATCGAATTGCAGACCGGGCGCATATTCGCGAACGATCTCAAGGTGGCGCCGCGCAGTCAGGCCGTCGGTCTCGCCGGGCTGGGTCATCAAATTGCACACAAATATTTTGACGGCCGTTGATTCCGATATCGCCTCTGCAACACCTTGAACCAGCAGCGGCGGCAACAAACTTGTGTACAACGAACCGGGACCGACGGTTATCAGGTCTGCGTTTGCTATTGCCTCTAGTGCTTTTGGAAGCGGGCGGCAGTCGGCCGGTTCGAGATACAGCCTTTTCAGTGAGCCGCCAAGCTTGCTGATACGAGTTTCGCCTTTCACGCTTGACCCATCCGTCAGTTCGGCAACAAGCCGCACATCGGCCAGTGTTGCGGGATAAATATGGCCCTTGCTCGCAAGGATCTCGGAAGAGAGCTTCACTGCCTCGGCGAAATCCCCCGTTATTTCTGAAAGGGCCGCCAGGAATAAATTGCCAAAATTGTGCCCGCCCAGATCGCCGATGCCGCGAAAGCGATGTTGAAAAAGCTGAGAAAGAAGGTTCGAATCCTCGGACAGGGCGACCATACAGTTGCGCACGTCACCGGGCGGCGGCATCTGAAGTTCATCTCGCAGGCGGCCTGAACTTCCGCCATCGTCCGAAACCGCAACGATCGCCGAAAGGTCCGATATGCCAGGTTCCGTCCCCGAGCCTACATATTTCTTCAGGCCCGACAAAAGCGTTGCCAGGCCGGTCCCGCCGCCGATGGCAACGCACTTGATGTCTTGACATTGATTATTCAAGATAGTTAAAAGGTTCGACCGACCGTAATTAGGATCACGCCATTCCCGCAAGGTAAACGGGAAACGCACAGCCTGTTAGCCAGCGGAGGTTTGATTCGAGCATTACTGGCGATAATTTAGCCGTGAATGCCCGCGTTTGCCGCCAATAAAATCGGGTTTTGCCCCGAAAGCAAAAAATACTTGAAGCGGCCCTTGTACATATGTTAGATTTAATGGTGAGGTTTTTCCCAAGAACCTCAGCCCTCGCGTCGCTCATTGCATTTCGCCTCAACAAAGCTTGCCGCAATAGTTATACTCAAATACAGAGAATATCAAATGGCTCAATCGCCTTTTATTTTACAAGAACACCAGTTTCAAAGGCTAAAAATGGTCTTAGCCAGGTTGTGTGTCGAGTGCGCGTCCCGTGTCGTTTTCCTTGTGGACCGCGACGGACAGACGATCGCCTTTCACGGCGACATCGGTGACATGGACACGATGAGCTTTTCGTCGCTTGCGGCCGGTAATGTTGCGGCCACCAGCAGCATGGCAAAGCTTATAGGCGAGGACGTATTCCCGGCGGTTGTGCACGAGGGCGAACGTGAAAGCATCTTTATTAGCGTGATCGGCCGCAGCCTGCTGGTCGTTGTGTTCGATGAACGATCGACATTAGGCCTGGTCAAGTTAAGAACAAAGAAGGCCAGTTTTGAAGTTGCATCCATTCTTGATGAAGCGGTTCGCGAGTCCGCAACATTTAGTGTAAGCAGTTCCTCGGTTTTTGCCGAGATCACCGACGAAGACATCGACAGTCTTTTCGGTTAAACGACCTTGATATAGAATATTCGGCAAACGTTATGACATTCATTAATTACGCGTCACGCGAGATCAATTGCAAGATCGTTTACTACGGCCCGGGGCTGTGTGGTAAAACGACCAAGCTCCAATATATCTACGATTCGACCGCGCCACAGGCAAAGGGAAAGCTGATCAGCCTTGCGACTGAGACGGATAGAACTTTGTTTTTCGATTTTATGCCGTTAGAGCTGGGCACGGTCCGCGGATTCAAAACCCGCTTTCACCTCTATACCGTTCCAGGCCAGGTGTATTACGACGCGTCGCGAAAGCTGATATTAAAAGGCGTTGACGGTGTCGTTTTTGTCGCGGACAGCCAGGACGAACGGATGGACGCCAACATTGAATCGCTCTATAATCTTGAAGAGAATCTTCAAACGCAGGGCTATGACCTGGCGCAGATCCCATACGTCCTTCAGTTGAACAAGCGTGACCTTCCTAATGTCACGCCGATGGACGAACTTACCCACGAATTGATTCGAAAGGGTGAGCCCGTGTTCGAGGCCGTCGCAACGGACGGGACCGGCGTATTTGATACCCTGAAAGCCGTGGCCAAACAAGTCCTGACTGAGCTGCGAAAGACCTAGTAAAATTAACCGTACTGAAGGAATGAAAAGCCGCCGTGCAATTTGCACCGGCGGCTTTGACTTTGTGGCGGAGCCGACGGGACTCGAACCCGCGACCTCCAACGTGACAGGCTGGCGTTCTAACCAACTGAACTACGACTCCGCACTGCGTTGAGAGTGTTGAGTTCAGAGTCGCGAGTTAACCCGGCTCTCTACCCTTATCTCTCAACTTATTTCTGGTGGGCACGAAGGGACTCGAACCCCTAACTTCCTCCTTGTAAGGGAGGCTGTCTACCAATTGACGTACGTGCCCGGACCTTTTTTACTGCTCTTTCGGCACCCAGGCCGTCCGGCGTAACTCTCAACAAAAACAAGCCTTTCCGTCAAAAAGGCGAACTGACATCGTACGAAAACGCCCCGGTGATGTCAAGTTTCATAACATCACACCAGCGAACTGATATCTTTTTAGGAACATCGTTCAAGGATATGCTTCGCGATGCCTGCAAGTAACGAAGTCGGGCGGCCGATAGGCCCAAGGTTTTCGATCGTTCTCTCGCAAAGCCGTTGTGCAAGAGCTCCGGTTTCCTCTATCCCGAAAACGCTTGGATAAGTGGCCTTGCTGGCGGCGACGTCCTTGCGGGCGGTTTTACCCAGATCTGCCGTCGTTTGCGTTACGTCGAGCAAGTCATCGGTTATCTGGAACAGAAGTCCAAGATTTGCCGAATATTCGGCGATCGCTCGTGCTTCATCCGCGGCGCCATTACCGATTATCAAGCCGGCCCTTCCACAAGCGGCGATCAGCGCGCCGGTTTTTAACCGATGGATCTGCTCTATCTCACCGATCGAGCTGTTTTTCCCCTCGGCCTCCAGGTCAAGCTGCTGCCCGGCAACCATTCCGTGCGGAGTACCGGCCGCCCTTGCGAGTTCGGTGATAAGCTCAATGCGCATTTCCGGCGAAAGCGTTGTGTCCTCGGCGACGGCCTGAAACGCGAGCGTTTCAAGAACATCACCCGCCAGAATTGCAGTCGCCTCATCGAATTTCTTGTGGCAGGTTTCGCGGCCCCGCCGAAGATCATCGTTGTCCATAGACGGCAGGTCGTCGTGGATAAGCGAGTAAGTATGGATCATTTCAACCGCCGCCGCGGTCCGCAAAAGCTTTTCGACCGGCGCATCAAAGGTCTGTCCAACAGCAAAAACAAGCGCCGGACGAAACCGTTTTCCGCCGGCAAAAAGGCTCCAGCGTATCGCAGCGTGAAGGCGTCGCGGGGCCACTTCGGCCTTTGGTATTAGCTCATCGAGCGATTCATCAACCAGCCGGACGGACTCCGCAAGAAACTCTTCTAAATTACTCACAATCCGAGAATTATCGTTCAATCGCGCCGGCAATTCAAAACTGGTCTTTGTCGGAAGCTGTGGCATACGCCTCGTTAGGCCGTGGGTTTTTGCTTATCGATGTACGATAGGATAAATTTCAAAATAGCTTCATGTCAGTAAACAGTGATGAATTCCGGTCGGCCTTATCCCGCTTCCCCAGCGGAGTTACGGTCGTAACGACCCGTGACGAGGACGGACGATACCATGGCATTACCGTGTCGGCATTTTGCTCGCTCTCGCTTGACCCGCCGCGCGTATTGATCTGCGTCGAGAAAACGACCGGAAGCCATCTCGCCCTTGAAACGTCGCAGGCATTTATTGTGAATATGCTCAGCGCCGATCAGCGTGAAATGTCCGAGCGATTTGCATCCACCCTCGAGGACAAATTCGAAGCCGTGGAGTTCGAAACCGGTATCGACGGCATCCCGATGATTCTCGGCTGCCTCGCGACCCTGGAATGCCGGGTCACGAACGCCTACGACGGCGGCGACCATTCGATCTTTGTCGGCGAGGTCGAGCAAGCAACGGTCAACGACGGCGACCCGATCGTTTATTTCAGAGGCGACTACCGGGCAATAACGGCGTAAAAATAACCTATGAAAACAAAATTGACGTACATTGCGGTCGCTGTCCTGCTGTTGACCGGCCAGTCTTTTGCTCAAGGGCTGCACTGGTACAAAGGCAACACGCATACTCACACGCTGAACAGCGACGGGGATTCGACGCCGGACGAGGTGGTGAAATGGTACCGCGAACACCGATACAATTTTCTCTTCATCACCGACCATGAATATTTGACCGACCCCGGGCCGTTGAACGCCGTGTTTGGAAAACCGGGTGGTTTTCTTTTGATCGGCGGGCAAGAGGTGACCGATTCGTTCGACAAGAAGCCATATCACACGAACGGCCTGGGCGTATCAAAGGTCGTGATGCCCAACAAACTGCCGGGAGCGGTCGAGACCCTTCAAAAGAATATCGACGATATTATCAAGGCGGGCGGGATCGCCCAGATAAATCATCCGAATTTTGGATGGGCCCTGGATGCGGAAAAGCTTATCAAGCTGCAAAACTACACGCTGCTTGAGATCCACAACGGCCATCCGCTGGTCAACAATCTCGGCGGCGGAGGCTTCCCCAGCGCCGAGGCCTTATGGGACAGCGTTTTGACCAGCGGGAAACTTGTGTTCGGCGTGGCCGATGACGATTCGCACGGCTTCAAACCGTCCCGCGATGCCATCGTTGCTTTACCCGGCCAGGGCTGGATATACGTCCGTGCGGCCGAGCTGACACCCGATGCGATCATTGCGTCGATAAAGAAGGGAGATTTCTACGCTTCGACCGGTGTGGAACTGTCCGATTATCAGGCAAATGCCCGGCAGATCACCGTAACGATAAAACAGACGAATTACAGCAAGTACCGCATCAAGTTCATCGGCAGCGGCGGCCGCGTCCTGACCGAAGCACTCGCCAGCCCCGCAACCTACACCATCAAGGGCAACGAAGGCTACGTCCGCGCAAAGATCTTCGAATCCAACGGAAAAATGGCCTGGACCCAGCCGGTTCTTGTTCCAAAAAGCGGGAATTAAGCTCTTGAGCCAGAGCCAAATGACGTTCCTTGTCGATCCGGCGTTCGCCCGCCGTTCAGGCCGCGTTCCGTCAATCGCCGGAACGTGCAACCCACTGAAACCATTTGGCTTACGCGTTCAAAAAGGCGAAATTCAGCCGATTTTGCAAAAAACTTTTTCGAAGCGCAGAACGCGAAATTCTCAAAGAACGGAGCGCTAAAAACCGAGGCGCAAGAACAAACAGGTGCCACACCTGTCTTGAAACAGTGTAGCACAAATGGCGCGCTTGCGATCAATAAAATCTAATCTCTCGCAACAACCGTGTCGTATAACCCGTAATGAGTTAAACCTTCATGCCTTCCGATCCCGGTATAGTGCAGCGAAGCATCCTCGTAACGACGGAAAGCAAAAACCGCCTGGTTCATTTGCTCGGTGTTGAACACCCTCAGACGAACGAGCAGTTGAAAATCCTTCACCGTCAGGCCGGTTACGGTGAGAAACAGGTCCGGTTCGATCTTGGTAATGACATCCTGGAGCGTGTTTTCACGGTAGTCGGTCAAGTACATGAATGCCGGAATGCGCGTGGCGAACTTGATCAGCTTTTCCTGAACCATCTTCCGCTTGGACTTGTATTCTTTTTCCTCGGCGGTCAGTTCCTTCTTTTCTTTATCGGTAAGGTCTTTCTTCTTGGCCTTGTTCTTAAGGTCCTTAACCCGTTCGCTCTTGTTGATGATCGTCTCGATGATGTTGTCGCCGAGCGCTCGCCAGCCTTCGATCCGTTCCACCGCGGCCATGGCTTCAGGGTCGTCGAAAACGCGTCTAAGGGTATCGTTATCGACGTTCACGAGCAGAGCACTTTCCCATTTCCTCGCAAGGAGCGTAGCCGACGTTCCGGCCATCGCGATATCGAGAATGCCGCCGGCGTCGATCTGCGTCATGTTCGCGCCGTCGTATGCAAGCACGGGCAGGAAGGATACGAGGTCTTTTACGGCGTTCTCGGGGTTCGGCTCGTTCGGGGAAAGGCCTATAGCGTAATCAGAAAGCTGTCGCAAGGCCCGCGTTGGGGCGAAGTCAAAGACAAAGCAGATCGGCTTTAGTATCTCTTCCTCGTTCGGATCGTCGCCGTTCGGATTTTTGATAGACCATGGCGATTGGACACGGAACGCCGATTGAAAATAGGTTTCGGGCGATTTGAGGTTGCGAAGCATTAGAATGGACGACCACTGCAGGATAGTCACACCTGTCGTTAGCTTGCCGCACGAGAGAGTTATGGTCTTCGTGTCGAATCCGCTCCCGATCGCCTTACGCACAGGCGGCAAAGCGTCCAAACCGATTCCCGCCGAGGCTCCGGCGGCAACTATCACCTCATAGTCGCTCCAGAATGTGTTGTGCTTCTCCGCAAGGAGGTTCGCCATTGCGTGACAGGCCGCGACATTCGGCAGGAACCAGAATGAGTGCTGAAGATACGGCAGAAGACGAACGTCCGAATATGGAAACGGCGGACGCGTTCCGGTCTTCAGAAACTCGACCGCCTTCGGCATATATCCGCCGCGAATGATGTCCAGCCACTTTTGAACGTCGCTCTTGTGCTTGAACTGAGCCAAAAAATCCCGGCCCGATGCTTCGAAAAATGCGTTAAGGTCAAACTCGTCAAATTCGCCCGCACTCGCGATAGCCAGCAGTTCGTCCGGCATCTGATAGGTCAAAAGCCGCATCTGCGGCAACGCTCCGTAAGGATTACGTTTGTCGGGATGTTGGTCTGCAAATTCTTCCTTTGCTCGCTGTTCGTCGGTGTAAGTCCAGTTGAATATCTGTTCCTCGATAAACTCGCCGGTGGAGAGCGCTCTGAAAGGCGTGCCCGAAAGATATAGATATGCCTTGGTCGTGATCGGCAGGAACTCAGCTTCTTTCTCCGAAAGCTCGCCGAGATCTACGTTAACGTCCGCAAGATCGCCGCCGTATTCGAGCTTGGCTTCTTTCTTTGCGACCGATTCTTCTTCGCCCTCGAATAGTTCCTTCGCCGTCTCTCTCCACGCGCCGAAATGGTATTCGTCGAAAACCACGAGGTCCCAATTTACAGCATGAAGCCATTCGTTCTTCGGCTTGATGTTGCCGAACAGGTCCCGGCCGAGCAAGTCTTGAAAGGAACCAAAATAGACGACGGGTTTCGAAGCCTTGATCTTCGTCGGGTCGCTGCCGGAGCTTTTCGAAAGGTATTGCCACCCGTCGAAATCCACGTGCGATTCCAGATCGGTCCGCCACGCATCTTCGACGGCTGGTTTGAACGTGACTACCAGAACGCGTTTGGCACCGAGCTTCTTAGCTAGCTGATATGCCGTGAACGTCTTCCCAAAACGCATCTTCGCATTCCACAGAAAACGCGGAACGGCGTGCATATCTTCCTTCCAGATCGAATGAAAGTAAGCGTGTGTTTTTCTCACGGCCTCAACCTGTTCGGAGCGCATCGGGAAAGTTTCGTGATGCGTGCCTGTGAACCGCTGGCCGGTACGAAGTTCGGTAAGAACGGTCTTCACGTCATCGACGGTACACCGCACCCATTCCAGTTCCGGGTTTTCGAATTTCTTGGCTTTGAGGGCAGCTCGAACGGCGTGGTCGGAGATGATCGAACCGTCATCGCACTCGGCAGATTCGTTGAGTTCGATCTTGAAATTCTTGATCGCGGCGGTCTTCAACTGCTCCCCGATCCGCTGCTTCACGTCCCGCGTTGTTTGCCCCACCTTGAGAAGCCCTTTATGAGCCTCATCCGCGATCGAGTAAGCATAGATCCGCGGCCGAGCCTCGGGTTTTGGAGAGAGGATTTCTTCGATGGTCTTACTCATCTTCAACCGTCGTACCGAGCTCCATTGGCTTGATTAAAGACTCGATGTAGTCAACTTGCTCTTGTGAAAGACCATACTTCTTGTAGAGCTCCTCATCGGTCCATTCGCGATCCCAGGTCTGAACGGGCACCCATGTATAGACTGATCGGCTGGCATGCTGCCCGATCTTCCGTAGCCAAAGAAGAAAACGAAATAACCTCGTCGAATAATAGGAGGCCGCGCTTTTCGCCTGCTGCTCCGAATCGAAACCTCCAATCACCATGAACGTCTGCGTACATACCGCTCCGGGACCGACTACCATTGGGGCTCCGACAATTCGGTTCGGGAATCTCTCTGCAATCCTGTATGCCTCAGATACCAAAAGCTTCCATACATCAACCAAGTCCTTTCCCCGTGTCACTTGTGACCTATCTACATAAGCTGTCTTTCGGACTGCCATTCGCCCACCCGCGTTGTAATGAAGAATCAAGTCTCCCGGTACAAACGATTCCCGGAAGTCTGAGAATGTACTTGGAAGCCCAAAGGGCGCATGTCGGCTGGCTAGGGCGGACATCGAGGTCTCGCCTACGGCTAACACCCTCTCAAGGATAGACACGGCTTCGGCATCTCGTACAAAGACATCATAGGCATTGAGATCACGGTCCACAGTCCTCTCAACGCCTCCGCGAATAGTTGTCACTTCGCACGAGTCGTTATGGTTCGCGTCCCAGAGGAAATATGAAATCCCGCCACCAACGTCTACACCCGGAAATACTTCGGAGGAGATCGGGTAATCAACAATCGCGCGAAGGCGCTTGTCTGCAAGCATTTCAGCACGATAGTCGTCCAGGCGATTCCCGCCCGCGAACCAACGTGATGGAGTAACCATCGCGAGAAAGCGGGGTTCAAGAGCTTTTGCTCTTCGCACGAACTCCTGATAGATCGGAACCGCTCCAGCCGCTCCATCGCCTAGCTGATAGGGTGGATTCCCAACAATTACGTCGAACTGCATTTCGCCTCCAAATATCTCATTTACTCTTGTCTTGATGTCGTCCGTGTGGAGGACCGCATAGGCATGGGTTTCCATGTTATCGCCCCGATCATAGGTCGTTTGGCTGCTGCCGCAGTATTCGCACCTTCCGCCCTTCCACGTGTGCTCCAGCCTTTCGAACCAGATGTGACCTCCGGCATCCGAAAATCCCGCGACAATCGAATGCTCGCCGTTGGCGTGCTTCGAGCAATACACGCTTCGCCGGGCGAGCAGGCTGGTGAGATGGGTGATGGCGATGCCGAAAACCTGTTTTGTCAGGATGTGATCTACGCGCGTTTGCAGGTCGGGCATCTCTTTCGCCAGGCCGCCCGTGAGGCGGCTGGTTATCTCGCGAAGGAAAACGCCCGATTTTGTACACGGGTCGAGGAACCGGACCGAACTATCCGCCCACAGGTCCGCCCCGTCATTGTCCGCCGCCCACGCCTCAGCCAATGTATCCAGCATTCGGTTCGCCAGCTCCGGCGGCGTGAATACCTCGTCGTTCGACAGGTTCGCGATGCACGTCAGCACATCCGGGTTCCGCCCCCGCAATGAAAAACCAGCCTGTTCGTTCATAGCTTCCATTCTTCTCTTGCGGCTCCGCCGCTCTATTTGCGGTGAAGCTGTGCTTCACCGATTGGCCTAACCTGATATTCGCGGCTATGCCGCCGCCCTTTGCCGACAAGCGGCGGCACAGCCGCAAGTCTTTTCAACCAGCGAACGGAAAAGCAAAGCTTTTCCGCAAATAGATGGGCAAAGCCCACGGAAGACGTTGTCAAGATTTCCAGATCGTCGCGTAGCGACGACTGAATCAAACGTCGCTACGCGACGTGAACATTGCTCGAACATCACCGTGGGTTGAAACCCACGGCTACAATCATTCGACCGCTACGCGGTCAGCGGCAAGTTCGCTCACCGTCATCGCCGGATAAGTCTTGGTTGGCGAGAATATCTCGTGCTTTTCTACATTCGCCCAGAGTGAACCTTCGGCACTGAAGGCTGCCGATTGCGTGAGGCTGGCGAGAAGAAAGTCGCGCCTTTGAAACTTGCCCTTGCCGAGATAGCCCCACTCAGCGAACGTTAGCGGTTGACCCTCGTCAGTCAACATCTTCATCGCATCGCCGTGAACGAGATTTTGCGAGAGCACATAGAAAGCTGCCCGATACAGGTCGTCCGTCTCGCCGATATTCAGGTATCCGGCAAATATTTCAAGGAGATTCGCCCGGCATTCGGCGATGTTGTCAGGCAGAAGCTCAATGCCGTAAATGCACATCAGCCCGAGCAGGGCATAATGTCGCTTTTCAAAGTCCGACCTTCCATACTTGAGCTCAACTGCCAAAATCTTTCGCTTTAAGATCTGAACGAGGAAGTTGCCGCTTCCGCACGCAGGCTCCAGAAAGCGCGAATCTATCCGCTCGGTCTCGTCCTTCACGAGATCAAGCATCGCCTCGACCATCCACGCGGGCGTAAATACCTCTCCATGGTCGGCGACACGTTGTGCTGATTTTACAAGTGACATGGGAAATCTGGAGGAAGTATAACTCGATTTCGCTCGTCACGACAATTGATGTGATGGGCGTGGCGGGCGCCTGCTTAAACTTCAATTCGGGCGGCTTAGGGATCGAGGATATTGTTGAGGTCGGCTTCGTTTAGGTGATAGGTTTCGTTGCAGAAGCCGCAGGTCATGGCGGCGCCTTTGTCTTCGATGAGCATTGACTTGACCTCGGGCTTTCCGAGCGATGAGATCAGCGTCACGGCTTTTTCCATCGAGCAGTTACAGCGAAACTCGGCAGCGGTTTCTTCGAGCACTTCAAAATCGACTTCGCCGAGCGCGATGCGAAGCAGGTCCTCCGGCCCGGCCCCCTCTTCTATCGAAGCGGTCACATGCGGGGCGTGTCTGATCGTGTCTTCGATCATCGTTATGATGTGCTCATTAGCACCGGGCAGCATCTGCACCAGCACACCGCCCGATGCCGCTACGAACGGCTCGGTACTTTTCAGAAGTACGCCAAGCAGGACGGCGGACGGGATCTGTTCCGATTTCGCAAGATAATAAGCAAAATCTTCGGCGATCTCGCCCGACACGATCGGGACGGAACCAACATAAGGATCTTTGTGCATTCCGATATCGAAACCGGATTCGCGGATCACATAAAAAGTTCCTTTTCCGACAACGCCGCCGACATCGAACTTGCCGTTACTCGCCGGCGGCAGTTCGGCCTCCGGATTGCGGACATATCCGCGGACGGTGCCGTTGCCCGTTGTCTCGGCAATGACGCCGCCGATCGGGCCTTCGGAGTCGATCTTGACCGTCAGCCGGTCATAATCCTTAAAGGTCGAACCAAGAAGCAGCGTGCCTGTCAAAACCCGGCCGAACGCCGCCGAAGCTGTAGGTGAAGTTTCATGCCGACGCACCGCCTCGCGTAAAACACCTGTTGTGATAGCGGCCGAAACGCGGATGGTGCCGTTCGCCGCCGTGCCCCTTATGATCTTATCCATCTGCTCTAGTTTTCGGAATCGGCGCACTCGTTGTCAAACCCGTTCGTGCCCCAAACCAAATAGCTATTGCGTTGGTGCGGTCAATCTCGCTAAAATGGATATGGAAACAACGGACCTTTTTGTTTTCCCCCAGCCTAATGCCGATCGAACAAAGAAAACATACGAGATTCTCCCTGGAGATCCCAGCCGTCATATTCACAAAATATGGCGAGCGGCAAAAGACGACCCTTGACCAGATCAGCATCGGCGGCTGCTTTACCGGCTGGGAGGAGAATATTTATGCCGGTGACGAATTCAGGATCGAGATCCAACTGCCAAACAAAAACTGGCTGCCGCTTGCGTCAAAGGCCGTTTACCGCTTTGAAAATACGGGCGTGGGCGTCAAGTTTGTTGACATCACCCAATTCGAGCAGATGCTTGTATCGGAAATAATCGCCGAAAAGCTAAAGGCCGAAGGTTTACCCGTCGATGTAGATCCTTTTTCGCAGCCGTCTCGCGTATCGCTTGATAAACCGCAGCCCAGTATTACCGATGAACGAAAGGACCGGGAAGAGATGCTCGAAAAGATAATGTCGGGCGACGAGAGTGTCTAATTTTCGGCTGTTCATCAGGCCTCTTGGCCCTGGCGGTTAAAACAATTCATCCATTGCCTCTTCCAGGTTTCTCACACCGACAACCCGGATTCCCAACAGCTTTTCAAGGCCTTTTTTATTCGATTCAGGCAGGACGAGTTTCTTAAAGCCAAGTGTTTGGGCCTCGCGGGCCCGCGATTGGGCCTGGAGGACGCCGCGGACCTCGCCGGTTAGCCCGACTTCGCCAAATACTGCTGTTTCGGGGTCGATCTCAAGATTACGGAAACTTGACGCGATCGCGGCGATAATGCCAAGGTCCGCGGCCGGTTCGTCGATCTCGAGGCCGCCCGCGATATTTATAAAAACATCGTCGCCGGCAAGCTGAAAACCGAGGCGTTTTTCGAGCACCGCGATCAGCAGTGAAGTGCGATTGTAATCAAACCCCTGCGCCATCCTGCGTCCCGACGCCGATTTTGTCCCGCTGACTAACGCCTGTACCTCGACAAGCATCGGGCGCGTTCCTTCCATACAAACGGTTACGACCGAGCCGCTTGCACCCTCTGGACGTTCCTGAAGAAATAATTCCGACGGATTGCCGACCGGGACCAATCCAGTGTTGGTCATCTCAAATACTCCGATCTCGTTCGCGGCGCCAAAGCGGTTCTTTGTCGCCCGGATTATCCTGTGATTGTGATGACGGTCGCCTTCGAAATAGAGCACCGTATCGACGATGTGCTCCAATGTTTTCGGCCCCGCGATCGAGCCGTCTTTTGTCACGTGTCCGGTCAGAAAAACCGGCGTCCCGGTCTGCTTCGCAAACAGCATAAATTGGCCGGCGACGTCGCGGACCTGCGAAACGCTGCCCGGCGCCGATTCTATCCGTTCGCTGAAAACCGTCTGGATCGAATCGACTATCACAAGGTCGGGCCCGATATTTTCCACCACGCCCAGTATCGATTGCAGATTTGTTTCCGGCAGCAAAAGCAGATTATCGGCGATAAGCCCAAGCCGCTCGCCCCGCATTTTTATCTGCCGTTCGGACTCCTCGCCCGACACATACAGCACCTTTGCACCGGACGCGCTCAACCGGTCGGCCATTTGGATAACGATGGTCGATTTGCCAATACCCGGCGATCCGCCTATCAAAACCAGCGATCCGGCAACGATGCCTCCGCCAAGCACGCGGTCAAGCTCTTCGATTCCCGATGACGTGCGGGCATCGTCCTGCGATTCGATGTCGGGGAATGAAACTGCGTCTTTCCGGGCAAAAGCGCCCGAGAATCCGCCGATCGCACTTCCGTTATGCGATGTCGGGCGAAAGCGTTCCTCGACCGCCGTGCCCGCTTGATCGCATTCGGGGCAAACACCAAAAAATTTGCGGGCCTGTCCGCCGCAGTTCTGACAAACAAAAATTGTCGCGGGATGTTTTGCCATGATTTTAGGAAAATGATACACCCGCCGGCACGTGCACCGGAAACCTAATTTTGGAAAGAAAGGCGTGTTCTTATCCGAATTGAAAGACTTAATCAGCATCTCGCTCGAACTCAGGTCTGAAATTCACACCCGAATCGTTGTTTTGGAAACCATTGCGGCGTCCGAATTATTGGATACTGTGAAAGTAACCTCTGATCGCGTGTGTTTGCCCAGACCTGGACGGGGATGTAATACAAAAAGGGAAGACATTGCCCGGCCTATTGGGTTTCGTGGTAGAATTTTGATTGGGATGAAACTTGACGTGCTAATAATAAGGATAGCGTTTGTTAGCCTGCTTGTGCTTTTGGCCTACGTTCTAAATCCATTTGAACGGACGCAGCGATTCGGGTTGTCTCAGATTGGCGACCAAAACCTCCGGCACATGCTCTCGGCGTTTCTTGGCCTTATCGTCGGGTTATTCATTATCGCTTTTGAAATGCGTGTCCGACGGGCCTCGCTAAAAACCCTGATCGGAGCGGCGATCGGTTCTATTCTAGGTATTATCGGGGCATTTCTGATCGGCGTCCTGATCTCGATCCAAAAAGAAGCAGCGGTTTCGGCCGAAATGCAGACATTTCTTACCATCTCGCTCGCTTTCTTTATGGGCTATGTCGGCCTGATGGTTGGGGCGGCGAAGGGCGAATATCTCGACCTTTCGGCACTTGGCGGAATATTTAGCGACAAAAATTTAAAACGCGATTACAAGATCCTCGATACATCGGTCATTATCGACGGCCGCATTGCCGACGTTTCAGAAACGGGTTTCCTCGGCGGCACGCTTATCATTCCAAATTTTATCTTGGCTGAATTGCAGCAGGTCGCCGATTCGGCGGATTCGTCAAAACGACAACGCGGGCGACGCGGCCTGGATATGCTCCAGCGGCTTCGCAATAACAGTAAGCTGGATATCCAGATACTTGAACAGGACTTTCCGGCGGTCAAAGAGGTCGATCTTAAGCTGATCGAGCTCGGTAAACAGCTTGACGCGGTCATTGTTACCAACGATTTCAATCTGAACAAAGTTTCGCAATTGCGCGGCGTTTCGGTCCTGAATATTAACGAACTTGCCAACGCCCTCAAACCCGTCGTCCTTCCGGGCGAAGCAATGCGGGTGTTCGTGCTTAAAGAAGGCAAAGAATACAACCAGGGAGTTGCGTATCTAGATGACGGAACGATGGTTGTGGTCGATAACGCCCGCAAGCTGATCGGCAAAACCGCCGACATCGCGGTGACCAGCGTTCTTCAGACGACAGCCGGCAAGATGATCTTCGGCCGCCTCTGGGAAGAAAAGGGCGAAGAACACTCCGAAAGCAATATGGGCGTACATGATTCGCGTTCGCTCGGTTTTCGCAAGGCGACCCGCGAGCTGAGACAGACCACCATAATTGAAGAGCTGGACGGTTAGTTTGTTTTTGTCATAATCTTCACGGAAATGAACACAGCCATCATCGTCGCCGCGGGCAGTGGAGAGCGGTTCGGTTCCGACATTCCTAAACAATTTATTGAGATCAACGGCAAGCCGGTCATTGTGCATACGCTTGAACGTTTTCAGGCCGCGCCATCGGTCGATTCGATCATTCTTGTCCTTGCAAAAGATCAGATCGCTGCTTTTGAATCGAAACAAAGCGATTTCGCAAAACTGTCCAGTATCGTTGCCGGCGGCAAAACGCGGGCACGATCGGTCCTGAACGGTTTGAACGCGGTCGCCGAAACGTGCGAAATAGTTGCCGTGCATGACGGTGCACGTCCGCTCGTTTCCGTCGATGAGATCGAACGGACGATCGCGAAAGCCAAAGAGACAGGTGCTGCCTGTTTGGTCTCGCCGGTTAACGACACGATCAAATCGATAAGCGGAGCGGAGATAGCCGCAACGCTCGACCGTGATAAACTGCGTCGAGCATTGACGCCGCAGGCGTTCAAACTTGACGTCCTGAAACGCGCGTTCGAATTCGCCGATCTTAGCGGGGCGGTCACCGACGAATGCTATTTGGTTGAAAAACTCGGCCATCCGATAGCGATAGTCGAGGGAAGTTCAGCTAATATTAAGATAACGCACCTTGACGATCTGGCCCTTGCTACAGTCCTTATGCAACGCACCAAGTCCGGCTAATCATTGACTGCGACGTCTACTATTTTATCGGATCTTAATAGTTCAAGAATCTAATGTTGATAGTGCAGGATACGTCAATATCTTAGTGCGGTGCGGGCTGAAGATCAAAATATATTGTTGGAAAAGTCAGGATGAAACCAAGGATAAAGATCTGCTGCATTGCCAACGAGAAAGAGGCGGCGGACGCTATTGGTTTTGGGGCTTCGGCGATCGGATTGGTCGGTGATATGCCTTCGGGGCCGGGGCCGATCTCCGATTCGAAGATGCTGCGCATCGCTCAAACCGTGCCGCCGCCGGTTGCGACGTTTTTGCTTACAAGTAAACAGACGGCTGAAGGCATCATCGATCATCACCACCGGACTAGAACGAACACGATCCAGATCGTTGATGAGTTGGAAGGCCGCGATTATGGAACGATCCGTGCATCGCTACCCGGAGTCAAATTGGTACAGGTCGTTCATGTCCGCGGCGAATGGTCGGTCAATGAAGCGTGTGAGATTGCCGAACATGTTGATGCGATCTTGCTGGACAGCGGGAATCCACGACTCGCTGTCAAAGAATTGGGCGGCACGGGCCGCAGGCATGATTGGGGGTTGAGCCGCAAGATCGTTGAGACGTGCGGCAAACCGGTGTTTCTGGCAGGCGGGCTGAACGCAGGGAATGTGCGGGAAGCGATCGAGACGGTGCAGCCGTTCGGGGTCGATCTATGCTCGGGTGTTCGAACTGACGGAAGGCTTGATCTTAGGAAGCTCGAGGCGTTCTTTGCGGCGGTTGGGGGTGCCTAGAGATCCTGGGGGCTTTGTTTGGCGACGTGGTGCTTGTTTTCAGCGCAGACTCGCTACCTCTCGTGTTTCCGTCTGTTGTCAATAAAATCCGACGGGTCCAGCCAGCCGGTTTGATCGGTTGAATAGCCTCCGCCCGGGCGGTCCCAGTCTCTTGAACTATCGTCGCGCAGTTCGAGATGTAGATGGCAGAGATATTTTCCGTTCGCGCTGCCGATCTTTCCGATCTGCTCGCGCTTCAACACTTCGCCGGACGTTTTGAGAATTTCCAGCATGTGGCCGTAGAGCGACTGAACCCGGCTGCCGTCGGGCAGCGTGTGCGTAATAATGACGACGTTACCCCAGCCGGGCCCTGCATCGGCGGCATAGGTTATCACCCCGCTGCCAACAGCATATACGGCCTCACCGCAGTCGGAATTACCGCCAGTGTTCTTATTCCAATCCTCGCCCAGATGGTTCTCTTCACCAAAATCGAGAGCATTGTACCATTCGTCCTTTGTATCTTTTTGTGGCGTGACCCACCCCTTTTCGCTTATCGGGTAAGCGAACGACTCAGCGACGACAGTCGATGGCGTTTGCGGGCCCGATCCCGTGTTTAGCGGGGCGATGTGTTTTGTGCAGCAAAGCAGACTAAGTGCCGCCGCGATTGGGATGATAAGCTTCATGAATGCCATAAATGCCGTGATCGTTTTGTATGTTACCCGACCTTGCGAATATACTGAACAAAAAGTTGGTGAATTCGGCCACTCGCTGAGACCGGTGGTATTGAAGTATGACGACAAAGATCGATTGGATGCAGGGCTGTGCGACGGCGCTTGTGACGCCGTTTCGGAAGAACGGGTCGATCGATGACGCGTGTTTCAAGGCGCTTGTCGAGCGTCAGATAAGAAACGGCGTGAAGCTGCTGGTGCCGTGCGGAACGACGGGCGAGAGCGCGACCATGTCCGAGGCCGAACGGCTGCACGTTATCCGAATGACAGTTGAGGCTGCTAACCGCGGAACTTCGAGCCGTTTGCAAGCGGGACGCTTGCGGTCCGGTTATGTCATTGCCGGGACCGGAAGCAACAATACGGCAGCCACCATCGATTTTACCCGCAAGGCACGCGAGGCCGGGGCCGATGCGGCATTGATCGTGGCTCCTTATTACAACAAGCCGACGCAGGATGGAATGCTCGCCCATTTTTCCGAGATCGCGCGGTCTGTAAAGGGTTTTCCGATAATGCTTTACAATGTTCCTTCGCGGACGGCAGTGAATATTTCCGCGGAAACGACGCTAAAGCTGGCGGCCAAATACGACAACATTGTTGCCACGAAAGAAGCGTCGGGCAATTACTCGCAGGTGATGGAGATCATCGCGAACCGGCCAAAAAACTTCAAGGTCTTTTCCGGCGACGATGCGTCGGCGTTGCCGCTGATAGCACTCGGCGCCGACGGACTGGTTTCGGTTTGTGCGAATGAGCTGCCGAAGGAAACGTCGCGGATGATCGAAAAGGCACTGGACGGCGCCCAGACGGCGGCGAGAAAGCTGCACTATCAACTATTGCCGCTGATGGAGGCGAACTTTATCGAATCGTCACCCGCTCCACTTAAGTTTGTGATGAGAGAGATGGGATTGCTTGAAGAAAATCTGCGACTGCCGCTGGTGCCGGTAACGATAGAATCGCAAGCGAAATTAAGACCGGTTCTGAACGAGCTTCGTTAGGGGTACGCGGTAAGATCAAAGCGAATGTTGGGTAAAGTCTCGGATCGCAACTTAAAGGAACTTGAAATGAAAAGATCGATCGCTTGGGCGCTTGCCGCCGTTTTGGTCATTGTTATGCCTGCCTCATCTCAGTCAACAAAGCCGCGAGCCCGCGATGTGGGCGTTCCGTCTGACGGAACCACCGGAAAATTCAACGCTATCACAGATGTAGGCGGCCTGGAGGTCGGCTTTACGACCTTGATCTCGGGCGACGGGAAGAGCGCCGTCCGAACCGGCGTTACGGCGATCCTGCCGCAGGGAAAAGATAAGGCGTCCGCACTTTTTGGCGGCTGGTTTACATTGAACGGAAACGGCGAAATGACCGGAACGACATGGTTGGAAGAGTCGGGCGGTTTTGGCGGGCCGGTGATGATAACGAATACGCACAGCGTTGGCGTCGTGCGCGATGCCGTGATCGAATGGGGCACTAAGCGGAGCCAGCGAAAGGGATATTCGGGTGACTACAGCCTGCCGGTCGTCGCGGAAACCTGGGACGGATTCCTGAATGATATCAACGGTTTTCACGTAAAGAAAGAGCACGTGTTTGCCGCCCTTGACGGAGCAAAAACCGGCCCTGTAAGCGAGGGGAACGTCGGTGGCGGCACCGGTATGATCGCCCACGGTTTTAAGGGTGGAACGGGAACATCATCACGTGTCCTGACGGCCGAACAAGGCGGTTACACCGTCGGGGTTTTGGTACAGGCAAACTATGGAGCCCGCCGGCTGCTGAAGATCGCGGGTGTTCCGGTGGGGAAAGAGATCACAGACCTGATGCCGGCGGAGGGCAAGGGCGATAATGATTCCGGATCGATAATTGTGATCGTCGCGACCGACGCCCCGCTTTTGCCCCATCAGCTTAAACGCATTGCGAAACGAGCATCGCTCGGGATAGGCTTGATGGGCGGCACGGGAGGCAATTCATCGGGTGATATATTTCTCGCGTTCTCAACCGCAAATTCCGCCGCCGCCGCGAAGGAGACGGGAATAGCGGAAGCGGCGTTTCTTCCGAATGAACGGATCAATCCACTGTTTGAAGCAACCATCCAGGCGACCGAAGAAGCGATCGTGAATGCGATGATCGCTGCCGAGACAATGTCGGGCCGGAACGGGAATACTGTTTTTGCCTTGCCGCACGACCGTTTGAGGCAGGCGTTGAAAAAGTACGGACGTTTGGCGGAAATAAAATAGCCGTCAAAGAGAAGCGTTTTTTACGAAGATCAATGGGACGTACAACATCGCAAGCCCTCATCGGCGAAACTGCACCGGATTTTGAGCTGACGGCGAACACCGGTGAGACTTGGCGGCTGTCCGATCAGCTTGGGAGCGTGGTCGCTTTGTTGTTTTATCCGGGTGACGAAACGCTGGTTTGTACGAGGCAGCTTTGCTCGGTTCGTGAGCATTGGGAAGATTATCTGAGGACCAAAGCGACGATCATCGGCGTTTCGCCGGGTTCGCCCGAGCAGCACAGTGCCTTCGCCGAGCATCACCGATTGCCGATACATCTTCTAGCGGATGAGGATCGCGTCGTGACTGAAACTTACAGTTCGCACTGGCTGTTTCCGACTTTCTTTATGCGGTCGATAGTGATCGTTGATGCGAAAGGATTTGTCCGTACACGCCGCTCAATGCTGCGGGCATTCAGGCCGACCGACCGTTCGGTAATTACCTCGATCTATGCCGCTCGCGGAGACGCTTTGCAAGACAAGTTCGAAAAGCCTACGAAAAAAAGTATTTGATGTCGATAAAAGTAAATGAATCTTGAACAACGAATAAGCGAGCTTGCGGCGAAATCCGAATTCGACGATGACGACCGCGCGGTCTATGGAAAATTCAAATCTGCGCTTCGCCGCGGCGAGATACGTTCGGCGGAGAAAGATGCTGACGGGAATTGGCATGCGAACACGTGGGTGAAGCAGGGAATTTTGCTTGGCTTTCGGATGGGCAAGATGGTCGAGATGTCGAAAGCCACGGAGACGCTGCAGTTTTTTGATAAGGACACGTTTCCGCTAAGGCCGATGACGCTTGATGACGGCATAAGGATCGTGATGGGCGGATCGGCGATACGTGACGGCTGTTACGTGGCACCGGGCGTAGTGGTTGTACCGCCTGCGTATATAAATGTCGGAGCTTACGTCGATGAAGGCACGATGGTCGATTCGCACGCTTTGGTCGGAAGCTGTGCACAGATCGGCAAACGGGTTCATCTATCGGCCGCCGCACAGATCGGCGGCGTGCTTGAGCCGGTCGGAGCGGTTCCTGTGATAATCGAGGATGACGTTCTTGTCGGCGGGAATACCGGAATTTACGAAGGCACAATTGTCCGCGAACGGGCCGTTTTGGCCTCAGGCGTAATTCTGACGCGCTCGACGCCGTTGTTCGATCTGCCCAATCAACGCATCATCAAATCAGCCGGCGAAAATCCCCTCGAAGTTCCTGCGGGAGCCGTCGTCGTCCAGGGTTCCCGTGCAATATCGAGCGGCTTCGGTGAGGAAAACGGCCTTTCAATTTACTGCCCGATAATCGTTAAATACCGCGATGAAAAGACCGACACTTCCACCAAACTCGAGGACTATCTGCGATAATCGTTTCAAGTGACAGATGCCATAGAAGTCATAGTCAATACAGGCTCCGGCAGCCTCCTTGAGGGCGAGACCGAGGACAGTCTGCGTAATAGGTTCATTGCTTATGGTATTTCCGTAAACGTCAGTTTTGTCGAGACGGGAGCTGAGATCGCGGAACATGCGCGCCGAGCGGCGAATGGCAGTGCGGATGTCGTTGTCGCGGGGGGAGGAGATGGAACTATCGGTGCCGTCGCGGCTGAGATCTATGTGGCGGGCAAGACGCTTGCGGTTCTTCCGCTCGGTACGCTTAATAATTTCTCTAAGGACCTCGGGATCCCGCAATCGCTTGACGGTGCGATCGAGGTCATTGCCGGCCGCAGATCGGAATCGATCGACTTGGCCGAGGTCAACGGCCAAATTTTTATCAATAATTCAAGTATCGGCCTCTATCCGCAGATGGTCCGCAAGCGGGAACAGCAGCAGCGGCTAGGTTACGGAAAATGGCGCGCCGCCTTCTGGTCGTGGCTGCGAATCTTCCGGATCTCGCCATTTCTCAAAGTTAGTATCGAGATAGATGGAAAGGAGTTTCGGCGAAAAACTCCATTTGTATTTGTCGGCAATAACGAATATGAAATGGACATTTACAACATCGGGCGGCGGATAAGCCTGGACCGCGGAAGGCTGAGCATCTATTTTCTTCATCGAGGTGGCCGGTGGGGCGTAACCTCGCTTTTGCTGCGCACAGTTTTTCAGCGTCTTCGGCGCTGGCGCGATTTTGAGGCGGTGAGTACCGACGAAATTACTATCGCGACCCGGAAAAATAATATTCTTGTGGCATTCGATGGCGAGATCGCTGTCATGGCGACGCCTTTAAAATACCGGACTCTCCCAAAGGCGTTGAAGGTGATAGTCCCCGTGAAAGAATGAGAAAGATCGCACATATATCCGACGTTCATTTTGGCAAGGAAGACGCCCCTGTCGTTGAGCGCTTGGTCGAAAAGATAGCAGAGATCCGGCCGAACGTCACGGTTGTTTCGGGCGACCTTACACAGCGTGCCCGCAGCAGCCAGTTCGCGTCCGCCGGAGAGTTTCTTGACCGGCTGCCTAAGCCGCAGATCGTCGTTCCAGGTAATCATGATGTGCCGCTCTACAATTTGTTCGACCGGTTCGTACGTCCGCTTCATAAATACGAACGGTTCATCACCCGCGATCTGGAGCCGTATTTTCAGGATGAGGAAATATCTATCATCGGCGTGAACACTTCGCGGTCGCTTACTGTAAAAGGCGGCCGGATAAACTCTGAGCAGGTAACAAAGATCCGCCAAAAAATGACGGGCGTTGATGACCGACTGCTTAAGGTCGTCGTGACGCATCACCCTTTTGATGTGCCGGAAGGGCAGGATGATGACGACATAGTCGGCCAGGCGGAAAAAGCAATGCCGTTGATCGCGGAGAGTGGCGCGGATGTTTTCCTCGCAGGTCATTTGCACGTTAGCCACATAGGCAACTCCGCTCGGCGGTACAGACTCGAAAGCGGTCGGTCCGCGCTGATCATCCAAGCCGGCACTGCAGCATCCGTGCGGGGGCGGGGCGAAGAAAACTCATTTAATTTGCTCGAGTTCGAACACCCGTTCCTGATCGTTAGGCGCTTTCAATGCTCCCAACCCGAAAACGGATTTCATTTGGCCGCGAGCGAGCGATTCTCTCAAACTGAACGGGGCTGGATCAGAATGGATCATTTACCGGAGCCTACCTAAAGGGAACGACAATTGATTTGGAGCGATTTGAAGCAGCGCGTTTCGCTGATAAACTCTCTATCTATGAGCCAGGAAACAGAGAGGTTGGAAAAACCGGACGATGACGGCCTTGCCGAAAAGTTATCAGGGTTTGGGCAGAAGATCATCGGCGAGATCGAGACGGTTGGCGGCATTTTGACGGGCGACCCGAATACGCAGGCCGAGGGTGAGTTTAACGTCGAGGTCGGCGAGATCCGCGAAGAGATCGAAGATGATCTCGAGAAAAATGAGGAAAAAGCCGACGAAGGATCTCGGGCAGGCTGAAGTTGGTAGTGAAAGGCCGATATGAGTGCGACCGTTGAAAAAACCGAGTTTGAATTGCCCCGGCGGCTTCGCGGGCTTCAGCCGACGTTGATTCGTCAGTTTTTTGAACGGGCGTTGCCGGACAGCATCAATTTTGGGCTTGGCGAGCCTGATCTGCCGACGCCGGATTTTTTGCGGAACGAGGCGGCCCGCGTCACCATCGAGGAACAGAACGGCTACACCTCGCATCCCGGTTTGCCGGCGTTGCGGCTTAAGATCGCCGAGCAGTATCCGCACCTGGATTTGCCGAAGACCGGCGTCGTGGTCACATGCGGTTCGCAGGAGGCGATGACCGATGCATTTATGTGCTGCGTCGATGAGGGCGACGAAGTTCTGCTGCCCGATCCGAGCTTTCCGGCATATGATGCATGCACCCGGATCGCTCAGGGTAAACCGGTCTATTATCGAATGCCGGCCGATACAGAATTTGCGTTCGATATAGAGGAATTCCGGTCAAAGATAACTCCGAAAACCAAAGCGGCGGTAGTTATCAGCCCATCGAATCCGACGGGCAAAACGATGACCGCCGATGATCACCGTCAGATGGCCGAAGCATTAAATGGGACCGGCATTTGGCTGCTTTCGGACGAGATCTACAGCGACCTTTATTTCGGCGAACGCCCGCATTCCGCGTCGGAGTTCTATGACAAGACGATAATTATCAGTGGCCTTTCTAAATCGCTTTCGATGACAGGCTGGCGCCTCGGTTGGGCGGCGTGTGCCGATCCGAAGATGATAAACGCGATCCAGGTGCTGCACGGATTTACGACGGTCTGTACTTCGACGATCACGCAAAAGGCATCGCTGCTTGCGTGGACGGATGAGGCTGAGGCGGCAAAGCAAAACGCTCGCGACGTATATAAAAAACGGGGCGCTCTTTTGGTCGATCTGTTCGAAAAAGAGCTTGGCCTCCACGCAACCTCGCCCGAAGGTGCTTTTTACACGATGCTGGATGTTCGCGAGCTTGGCGATGATATCGAGATCGCTGAAAAATGTCTGCAAAATCGGGTGGTAACGGTGCCGGGTGTCGCCTTTGGCTCGGAGGCAAAAGGCTTTTTGAGGATTTCATTCTGCAACACCGAAGAAAAAATGGCCGAGGGCGTTCGGCGGATGAAAGAGGCTTTGATCCAATAATCTTTTCCGAAAGAAAGAGGTTGAGGTTTATTGAAGAACGATCGGAACCTCTCGAAGTAACGTAAATAGACCTTTCACTTTGTTCGGGCCAACTTCGTCACCATTCGAGTTCTCTTTCCGCCTTTCACGATCGACTAAACATCCCGCCCAGTTAACTCAAAACCATCCCGGAGCGACTCGATCTTCCTCCAACACAACTAAAACAGTCGCCAAAACGCCTGGAAATCTCCCCAATGCAACTCGGCCAGAGTCAAAAGCTTCTCCGCAAAACAAAAAGCCGGCCCGAACAAACAAAAAGATAACAGCGCCAAACAAAAAGCTATTCCGAAGGCTCAGAAACCCGGCAAAAATGTTCCTAAACCGGGCTTTACAAACCAAAAAGCCAGCCCAAAATAAGTCCCGCTCGGCTATGTCTGTCCCAAAGATAGCATCTACCGATCAATAGCTTCTCAGATAGAAAACTCATCGACTTCGCCGGTCAACCGGCAGGTTTGCCTTACATCGAAGTTATGCTAATTTACTACTAATTTCTTCAACGTTCTTTTCCCAGATGAACACTCTCTACTACGGCGATAATCTAAAGATCCTGCGGGGCCGAAACTATTTTTCCGATGCCTGCGTCGATCTCGTATATCTTGATCCGTCGTTTATTTGTGTCGGGAATTTCATGGGTTTCAAAGTAACTCTCACCGAGAGAATGGAACGGAATATAAAATCAAAGGACTGGGGAATTGTATGGGCTTAGAACGGACAGCTACTCCGTCGAATCCGGCGAACGCGACACCGTCTACAACCGGGTGGCGAAAATAGCAGCGTAATTTTGGCGAAGGGTATAAATGGCAATAACCGGCTTTCAAAACGAGATCCAAAACTACTTTCGTCAAATGCGTGAGGTTCTCCTAGCTAAGGCTCGTGCCGTGGGAAAAACACACCCAGGACTTATAGGCGGACATCGCGAAACATTGATAGGCGATTTTTTATCTCCAATGCTCCCACGACGATTCAGCATTGGACGAGGTATGGTTTTCGGTATCGCCCACCGAAGTAAGGAAGCAGATATCGTGATCTGGGACTCCAGCAATTATCCGTCACTACAGTTGCAAGATCACCAGCTCTTTTTTTCCGAATCTGCCCGTGTGGTAGTTGAGGCAAAATCGAACTGGTCGACTAACGAATTCGAGAATGTGCTGATAAAGTGTGAGGCGGTACGTAACATTGTTCCAACGCACGCTCCTAACATAGCGGACAAAGTCGCTCGCATTGAGGTTGAATTACACGCTCTCCAACACAATCGTGGACACGACGGAATATTGCTCTCACAGCCGCATACTGCGACAGCGGGTTTCTTTTTCTTTGGCGGATCAAATTTTGATTTAGATTTTGTTAAAGACGAATGGTTGGATAACGCTGACGATTCTTGGCCGGACGTCTTGATACTTCTAGAACCAGGGATTGTCGTTGCGAAGCATTATGTTACTGGCGACACCTTTTTAAGTGGCGAAGGTTATTTGGAGTTTATTGATGCTAAAGAGGACTGTCTATTAGTCTATACGGCCGCCTTAATCGCCTTGATGAATGAAAGGTCGGTTCAGGTTGAAGATCCGAATTATCTTTCAATTCACATCCAGGGAATTTTAAGTAACCTAACCGCGCAAACCACTACCTTTTCTTTGACGCGTCCAGCTCCTGGAAGAGTGCCGCTGTGGCGAAGCTAGTCGCACACGAAGCCTTCAAAGTGCCTCACTTAGCGGTGCAAGTTGATCACGAAACGGGTAAAATCGGTCGCGAACACTAACAAATCGCTCCCGGAGGTTGGGAATCCGGCGGCGAAGTAAAAATGACCAAACAAGAGATCATCGCGGGTGAGCCACCGCGCAGGTTTTGAAGCTGTTGAGAAGGAGACGGTGTATAATCGTGTGGAAAAGGCTGCGGTCCGATTGATCGGGAGGCAATGAAATGGGCTTAGACAGAATAACATTTGACGCAAACGTAATGGGCGGGAAGCCCTGTATTCGCGGGCTTCGCGTAACGGTTGGAACTATAGTTGGCCTAATCGCCGCCGGAAAGTCATCCGACGAGATTCTGAAGGCCTATCCTTACCTTGAAGAACAAGACCTCCGTGAGGCACTGTCCTATGCCGCTTGGCGTGTCGAGGAGATCGAACTTCCGCTTGCCGCTGCATGAAGATCGTGATCGATATGAACCTGTCGCCGGATTGGACAGCCGCATTTGCGGCTGCTGACATCGAATCGGTGCATTGGTCAAAAGTCGGCGACCCGCGAGCCGAGGACACCCTGATAATCGAATACGCTCGGGCGAATGGTTATATCGTTTTCACCCATGACCTAGATTTTGGAATGATTCTGGCTCTAACCGATGCAACAGGCCCGAGCGTCATCCAAGTTCGCACGCAGGATATTTTGCCATCACATATTGGTAACACACTTATCTCAGTCCTGCGTGACAACGCGTCTGCTCTCGACCGCGGAGCCTTGATCGTCGTGGACGAAGCACGAGCAAGAGTTCGCATATTACCGTTGCAAAGGCCTTCGTGATGGCGGCGAAGTAATAATGTCGAAACAAGAGATCATCGCGGGTGATCCACCGCGCCGGTTTTGAAGCTGTGGAAAGAGACACCTTCTTCAACCGCGTCGCCGCAGTGGCCCGAAACCGGCCAGATCAGGGCCGTTTACATCAAACGTAACGCTGAGGTCGGAAATTTCTCGGCTAGCTATCCGATAACCTTCGTGTAGGGCGGGACTCAGAAGAAATACAGGATCGCGAATGGCTTATATAGCTGTTCGCGATCTTTTTAATTTTGTATGAGGCTCTGAAACTGTAGAACCTGTCAAGGCAAATTTGTGATAGAGGGGCCAGTTTTCCTAACGGTTGGTTTTCCATTACAATTAACATCGGTTTGGACATACTATGGCGAAAAAATATCGAGTAGGAATTTTAGGCGCGACCGGAACTGTCGGTCAGCGTTTTATACAGCTTCTTGAGGGGCATCCGCAATTTGATGTTACGGCGCTGGCGGCGTCGGATCGTTCGGCCGGGAAGACATATGGCGAGGCGTGTGCGTGGAAACTGACCGGTTCGATACCGGAAACCGTTCGCGATATTGTTGTGCAGCCCATCGAGCCGCCGCTTGATTGCGATCTTGTTTTTTCGAGCCTGCCGTCGTCGGTTGCCCGCGAAACGGAGGAAGCGTTTGCCCGTGCGGGATTTCCAGTCATCAGCAATTCGTCCAGCTATCGGATGGATGAGGACGTGCCGCTGCTTATTGCCGAGATAAATGCGGACCATCTTGACCTGATCCCTGTACAGCAGCAAAAACGCGGGTTCGGAAAAGGATTTATTGTTACCAATCCTAATTGTGCGGTCGTCAGCTTTGCTCCGCCGCTGGCCGCGATACATCGAAAATTCGGCATCGAATCGGCAGTCGTGACAACCATGCAGGCCGTATCGGGAGCGGGCTATCCGGGTGTTTCGTCGATGGACATAGTCGATAACGTTGTGCCCTACATCGCCGGCGAAGAGCCGAAGGTCGAGACCGAAGCACAGAAAATAATCGGGACATTTGTTGACGGTTCGATCGAGAAAGCCGACTTTGCGGTTTCGGCCCAGTGCTTTCGCGTAAATGTCCTCGACGGACACACCTGCTCGGTTCGCGTGGACCTTAAGCAAAAAGCCACGCTGGAAGATATTGTGATGGCAATGAGGGAATTTCCTTCGCTTGACCTGCACTCGTCGCCTGCGAGATTTATTGAAGTAACGGACGAACCGACCCGGCCGCAGCCGCGGATCGACCGCGACAACGGCAACGGAATGACGATCACCGTCGGCCGAATTTTCCCGGACACGGTCTTTGATTACCGTTTTGTTTCGTTGAGCCACAACACGGTTCGCGGCGCGGCCGGGTCGGCCATTTTGAATGCAGAACTTTTGATAGACAAGCGAATTATTTGACCTGATGGCTGATGCGGCAAGCGATAATGGCTTTTCGAGAAAGGTCCTGATAGCGGTGGGTCTCGTCTGTCTGACGTTGCTTCTGCTGGTCGTGGTCTATTTTACGCTGGACGTAATTCTGCTGATCTTTGCCGCCGCACTCCTCGCAATTTTCCTGCGCGGCCTGGCTGACATACTTTGCAAATACACAAGCATTCCTGAAGGCTGGGCGGTAATAGCGGTCTCGACATTGATCATCGCGGTGCTTGCCGGGGCGATCGCATTTCTTGCGCCGGATGTTGCGGATCAGTTTGGACATTTGCGCGAACAGCTTCCGATCTCGGCCGGGAAAGCGGCCGACGACATCTCGGTGTACGGGTGGGGCCGGGCGTTGATCGACAATCTTCCAAGCTACGACGACGTCCGCAATAACCTAAACCCATCGACCTTACTGGCGGGCGTCGGCGGGTTTTTCTCATCGACCGTTGGAGCGGTCGGCAATTTCTTTATCGGAATATTGCTTGCGATCTATCTTGCCAGCGAGCCCCGCTTTTACACCCGCGGCTTTACCAATCTTTTTCCGCTGGCAAAACGTACGCGAGTGCGCGAGATCCTATTCGCCATCGGCGACACGCTTCGATGGTGGCTGATCGGTAAGGTGGGTTCGATGATCTTTATCGGGATCTTGACCTGGATCGGTCTTTCGATCATCGGTGTTCCGCTTGCCCTGACGCTTGGCCTGATCGCCGGACTGCTGTCTTTTATCCCGAACTTTGGCCCGATACTTTCCGCGTTTCCGGCACTTCTCCTTGCGTTTATCGAGAGCCCGACAAAGGCTTTTTATGTGCTTATTTTGTTTGTCGGTGTCCAGTTGATCGAATCGAACCTGGTAACGCCGTATATCGAACGAAAAACGGTCGAGCTGCCGCCGGCGCTAACCATTGTTTTCCAGCTTGCGCTTGCGGTGCTGGTCGGTGGCCTTGGGCTGGTGCTGGCAACGCCTATCCTTGCCGTGTTGATCGTGCTGATCCAGATGGTGTATGTCGAGGATGTCCTCGGCGACCGCGGGACCGAAGTCAATCAGAATATTGGCGACGCAGACATAAAAGCGGGTGCCGAAGAGATCCGAGAGGCCGAAGATGAAAAAGATGAGGATAGCTCCGAGGTCGAAGAATTATGATCGAACGTTACACACTGCCTGAGATGGGAGCGATCTGGTCGCTGCAGAACAAGTTTCAGCGGTGGCTGGATGTGGAGATTGCCGTTTGTGAGGTGCACGCCGAAGACGGAACGATACCAGCCGACGCCGTCAACGAGATAAGGGCAAAAGCGGCGTTTACCGTCGAACGTATTGCCGAGATCGAAAAGACGACCGATCACGATGTTATTGCATTCACGACCAATCTTGCCGAGAACATCGGTGAAGCTGCACGCTTTGTCCATTACGGCCTGACCTCGAGTGATGTTGTCGATACCGCGAACGCAATGCTGCTGAAAGAATCGTGCGATATTCTTTTGGCAAAGATCGACGCGATGCTTCCGGTGCTGAAGCGGCGTGCATTTGAATTTAAGGACACACCGCAGATCGGGCGGACACACGGAATTCATGCCGAGCCGACATCTTTTGGCCTTGTGTGGGCACTGTGGTATTCGGAAATGCAGCGGAACCGCGAACGGCTGATCAGAGCGAAAGATGCCGTTTCGGTCGGGAAGATCAGCGGGGCGGTGGGAGCGTTTGCTCATCTTGACCCGAATGTCGAGGAACGTGTCTGTGCCAGACTCGGTCTGAAAGCGGCGGATGTTTCGACGCAGGTGATCCAGCGTGACCGCTATGCGGAATATCTATCAACGCTTGCCATAATTGCTTCTACTTTGGAAAAGATCGCGTTGCAGGTACGTCATTGGCAGCGGACCGAAGTTCGCGAGGCTCAGGAGGCCTTCAGGAAAGGCCAAAAGGGCTCGTCCGCAATGCCGCACAAACGCAATCCTATCTTGTCCGAACGCATCTGCGGGATGGCCCGAACCGTCCGGGCAAATTCGATCGTTGGGTTGGAGAACATTGCGCTCTGGCACGAACGCGACATATCACATTCATCCGCCGAACGGATAGTTTTGCCTGATTCGTCCGCGACGACCGATTATATCCTTGCGAAAACCACAAGCCTTCTGGATACGCTCGTCGTTTATCCGGAAAACATGCTCAAAAATCTCGGACTGACCCGAGGCCTGGTGTTCAGCGGACAGTTGATGCTGGCTTTGACTCAGAAGGGTGTGTCACGCGAGGACGCCTACGTCTATACTCAGCGAAACGCGATGAAGGTCTGGGACGAAGGCGGCGACTATCAAGAATTAGTAAACAAAGACGCAGACATTTCTTCGAGTCTTTCGACAGAAGAAATAGCCCGCGTTTTTGATCTGAAACACTATTTACGGAATGTGGAAAAAGTTTTTGAGCGGGTGTTCAGGAGATGAGTTCGTTCGCTTCACAATTTTCTTCGAAAATACGAATCTTATCGATCAGGGAGTCAACAGTTTCTTCGGCAAACTCTTCCTTACGCCACTTTACATAATCAAATGGTTCACGGAGAGCCGACGAAACAAATCCGGCAGAATCGACCGGACCAAGCGCCTCGATCAATGCTTTCATGCCTTTAACTCTGATTTCCGCCTCAGTTCTCATCTTCAATATTTCGCACCAGATCAACAGGATTCAAAATCGATAGTGCGGTAATTTTTTCGGCACGATTGAGTATTCCCTTATCGACAGTAACAATACAATCGACAACCCCTTCGTCGCCGATGCTATATGAATCGAATCGATAGAGCCAAAACCAAATTCTACTATTTTTCCAGCGAATTCACGGACTTTTTCGGTCGCGAAAATGTCTGCCGTGGCAATATGGTTTCCATTTTTTGACAGACTCACGCCTTTCGCTAATAGGGCAGCGATTATTCTCAAATTCGATCGTCGACGACCAAGCAAGTTCGATCGAAAACTGCTTCAGACTCGATTCTGTTCCGTTCGATCGATTGATCATCGAACGGGCGATGAAAAACGCAGTTGTCAGGATAAACTCGCATCGACGATACTTGAAAAACAAACTAACGCGGACATTTTCGTCATACCTGTCGGCATAAGAAATTGCCCGCGTTTTTGATCTAAACCACTATTTATGGAATGTAGATAAAGTGTTTGAGCGAGTGTTTAATTAACCGGCCCATTTTTCGGCCATATCGCCTACAACAGGAAACTTAAACTTCTGGCCCTGATAGCCCTTCACGCAGGCGAAGATCATCGCACCTAAGAAAGCAATAAGGGCTCCAAAGTAAAGCAGGGTAACCAGTCCGCCAAGAATACTAGATCCTGAAACACCAACTAATACACCACCAACAACTGCAATTGCGACGAATATTACGGTGAACAATACTGACAGTAAAAGAGACTGTACGGCATGAAACCGCATCGTCAGGTTATCTTTTTCTGTCACGAGGACAATTATGCTGTAAATGAGACTAATCGCGCAGACCGGGAGATAACACAGCAACGCGCCGACGTTCGTGTCCAATCCGAGTGCGGTTTTACCGCCAGACATATTTTGCATAATAAAGAGTTCTCCTATTTTTCGGGAAAATTAATCGTTGAAAAAAGTGCCGCCACAGGTAAGACTTGCGAGAAAGTTATCACAAGACATTGATTAAAACAACGTTTTACGACAGAATCTACAATTTATTTCGGTGACGGCTATGAAAGCAAAAGTGTTCGTAACATTAAAACCAAGCGTCCTGGACCCGCAAGGGAAGGCAATTCATCATTCTGTCGAACTACTCGGTTATAAGCAGATCGCGGATGTGCGGCAGGGCAAGTATTTTGAGATCCAATTGTTGGATTCCACAACCGAGTCCGATGCTCTTTCGTCGGCTGAAAAGATCGCAAAAGATGTACTTACGAATCCGGTAATCGAGGATTACAGGGTTGAGATAACCGAGTAAATGGCAGGCAAGATCAAAGGAGGGCTTCCGCATGAACTCAGATTCTAGAGCCTTGCTTGCAGAGCAGAAGAAAGGATATAGGACATATGCCAGAAAGCTGTCGTTAACCGAAAGGCTTCGACATCTTGAAGAGCTGCAAGAACAATCTTACGAAATTTTGCGTATCCGCGAGCTGAACGGCGGTAAGCCGATCCCGGAGGATTGGCAGCGGTGGGCAAAAGCACAGGAAGCGTCAAAAAAATGAAATTCGGTGTAATAGTTTTCCCCGGCTCGAATTGCGACCATGACGCTTATCACGTCGTGTCGAAGCACATCGGCCAGCCGGTCGATTTTGTCTGGCATAAGGAAACCGATCTCAGCGGTTACGATGCGATACTTGTTCCCGGCGGATTTTCTTACGGCGATTATCTGCGGGCGGGGGCGTTGGCAAGTTTTTCACCGGTGATGACGGCGGTCAAGAACTTTGCCGCGGAAGGGAAGTTCGTGTTCGGCATCTGTAACGGGTTTCAGATACTTTGCGAAACCGGCCTGCTGCCGGGTGCCCTGATGCGTAACGAGAACCTGCACTTTGTGTGCAAGCATGTGAATATCAGGACCGAAAACTCCAACACGCCGTACACCAGCGAACTTGAAACTGGTTCCGTGCTTTCGATACCGATCGCTCACGCCGAAGGCAATTATGTCTGCGACGATGAAACGCTTAGTTCACTTGAAGAGAACGGACAGATCGTGTTCCGGTATTGCGATGAGAAAGGGGAATTGATGGCGGAAGCGAACCCCAACGGGGCTTTGTCGAACATCGCGGGCATCAGCAATCTCGACCGAAATGTTTTAGGCATGATGCCGCATCCTGAACGGGCGTGCGAGGAACTTCTGGGCTCAAACGACGGGCGCGATATGTTCCGCTCGTTAGCAAAGGCTATAGCGGAACTTTGAGGTTTAAATTTCAACGCGTTCAAGGTTCCAAGTTCAAAGCCCCGGGTCGGATCATTCCAACCTGGGGCTTTCCACTCTTGCGACATTGGGCCTCTTAGTTAGTCCCGATCTTAATGCCGCCGTTTTTGGTCGTGACCTTGATCGGCGCCCCGCCGCCGTTGATAGCGGTATTGATCTGTTTTGACCTGTTTGCCCAGCCGCCTTTTGCGTCTTCGGTCGTGATGTTCAGGGCTGGAATGTCGCTCTTAAATCCGCCGTTGACGGTTCCGGTTTCGATATTTGCGGCATAACCTTCGGGCAGGCTAAGGTTTACGCCGCCGTTTGTCGTCTGGACATCGAGGCCGTTACCCTTCCAGCTATTACCTGAAAGCGATACGTTCACGCCGCCGTTCGTCGTACGGCCGCGAACCTCACCGGCGACATTTGAAAGATTGACACCGCCGTTCATGGTTTCGAACTCCAGTGTTCCTTCGACCGAGTTGATCGAGATCCCGCCGTTATGCGCATTCAATTTTAGATTGGTGAAGTTCGGCACGCGGGCCTCATACGAAACCGACCAGCCTTCTTCCGGCCCTTCGGCTTTTACAACACCGCCGGTCCCGATCCTGATGTTAGAAGCGATCGCTTTCGCCTCCGCATCGGAGATTCCCCATGCCTGAACACAGGCCCGGACCAAAATGTCCGAACGATTCTCGCCCTTTACGCTGACGCCGCCGTTGCGACCGCCGTCCACGGCCAATGAGCCGGTGGCCGGGATCGTCATGTCGCGAACCTCGCTGAACGAAACCTTGTCACCGTTAGACCAATTGTTGTTCGAGCAAAATTCCTTTTGCTTATATTTATATTCGGCTTTGACGGCCTTTTCCATCTTCTCGGCCTTTTCCTGCGAAAGGACCACGCCTGCCAAAACAAACAGCATAATTGCCCCAAGACCTAAACGCGAAACAGTTAAGATAAATGACGCTTTATTCATTTCTTCATCTCCTTAAGATTTTGATGTTGTCCAAAAAAATGGCCTTACTGATAAGGAGAACACCACGTCTAAGGGTTTTGTGACAAAAACTATTATCGAGCCGGACAGGCTATAGCTTTCGCGAGAACCGCGTTGCTTGGGTCAAAAGGAAAATTGGTTGACCTAAACGCCCGTTCCTTCTTTCTTCTTCTTTTTCCTCTACGTCTGTGGTTTCGCCTTTTCCAACCACAGACGAAGAAGAATAAGAAAAAAGAAGAGAAACCGAGGCTGGTATTTTGAAGAACAGCTCTGGATTTTGGATAGCTTTTTCAAAAGCACCCTCGAAATCAGGAAATCTTGACGACAAGCCCGTCGGTGCTGATGTTGTATTTCAGCACCTCCGCTCCCCGCTGTGCCGAGAGTGCCGTTTCGACATCGGCTTTTCTGCCTTCCTCGCAGTAAAACGCGATGCATCCGCCGCCGCCGGCACCGCAAACCTTTGCGGCGATCGCTCCGTTGATCAGTGCGGTTTCGATCAGCTCGTCCATATGGGGCGTGGTTATCATCGGGGAAAGGCGTTTTCGATGAGGAAATGCCGCCTTGAGTATATGGCCCAGCTGCGTCCAGTCGTTCTTAAGAAGTGCCGCCCGAACCTCGTGCGACCCGTCGCGAATGCCTTCAAAAACGTCAAAAAGCTCGCGGTCGCCGTCGATATGCCGCTTTGTAATTTCCCAATTATTCGTTCCCGAATTCCGCGGTTCGCCGGTATAAAGAACGGCGACGCGGTCCTGCAGCGTTTTCAGGTCAACTTCAAGGGCCTCTCTTCTAATGCCGTCCGGGCCGAAATGGATCGCGGCCGCTCCGCCAAACTGGGCCGAATAATAATCCTGAAAACCGGTCGGGACCTTGATGACCTGACATTCGACGTTCGCAGCGATGGGAATAAATCTATCGGGCGAATAGCGGTTGCCGACTAGGACGTTAAGGGCCGCGATGCACGCGATGTTGAGAGTTGACGACCCGGCCAGGCCCGCACCGGCCGGTGCTTCGCAATCCGTGGTCATGTTAAAGCCCGTTTCGGGACGGAAAAAGTAAACCAACTTAGCCAGCAGTTCGAGCCTCGGCTCGTGCTTCAGTTCGGCGATCTTGTCCAGCGAGGTTTCGAATTTGACACCGCGGTCAACCGATTCAAGACGAATGATATCGTCGTCACGCGTTTCGATCCGGCATTTGGCCAACAGGTCGATCGCGAAATTAACGGTAGCGGCTCCCTCATGAAAAAGAAAAAGCGGGGGAATGTCAATCGTCCCGCCGGCAAGGTCAACCCGCGTCGGTGCAGAAGTTTCGATGATCATAAAATCGGATAAAGAACAGATCAAACCCGGATTCCGCTATTAGGAAAAATTTGTTCTTTGCGTGAAAGAAATCTGTTTCCCGCAAAGCCGCGAAGAACGCAAAGTTAAGAAAATAAGAAAAAGCCCTAACGCCGGATCCTAAGGAAATCAAGTAAAAGACTGCCTATATTAGCTTACTTTCGAGCAGGGTTGTTAATCGGAAAATTATTTTTTTGCGGCCTTTGAGGATTCTTTCTTTGGGGCTTCCTTCTCAGTGTTTGATTTGTTCCCGGTTGGTTCCCGGTCTGTCTCATCGCGGTTGGGCTCGCGCGTCAGGTGCAGCCGTTCGCCAAGGTCGTGAAGTTTTTCCTGGGCAACCTCTTCGACGGCGTGAAGCTTTTCCTCGAGTTTATGCAGGGCATTCGGATTGACTTCCTCGACCTTTTCGGAAAGCCAGTATCGCTCGACCGCGTAAAGAATTATGACCGCGAACAGAATGACGAAAAAAAGCGCGATCCCGATCTGCTGAAAATCACCAATGATGGAAGTGATGGCGCCGCTGAAGAAATAACCCGTGCCCGCCAGCAGCAATACCCAAAGCGAACAGCTTATTGCGTCAAGGACAATAAAGCGGTGAAACGGCATTTTGCCGATGCCATAAAAGACGCACATTGCGACGCGGATGCCGTAAATATACTTCGAGATAATTATGGCAAACTTGCCAAACTTTTCGATCAACCGCTCTATCCGCGGTTGGGCCATTTGATAAAAACGGTAATCCTTTGCTTTTTCGTGGAAGATCCGGCCGATCGCGTAACCGACGCAATCGCCGACCATTCCGCCGATGGTTCCGGCGAGAAAAACCTTAAAGAAACTATATCTACCAAAAAAACCGCTGTGCGCCATCGCCCCCGAGATCAGCAGCGTGATGTCGCCTTCAATGGTGCAAAGCGCAAAAACGGCGTAAATGCCGTACAGCTCGATGATCTGCGATAGCTGATCCATAAAATGCGCGGATCCCAGGGAAACGGGAGGGACTCTCAAAAGAGTATCTTTCACGGGCGAACCAGTCAAACTATTCGAATTTCACAACTCCGCCGACATAAGTTGAATATTGTTTGACAGTTACTCCGGCTGTGTCTAAAATCTCGTTAGTTCGCGGACAGATCGGTTTTGACGAGAGCTTTCGATAATGGCCGAAACGCAAAATCAAGGCAGAACAAGCCTCGGCATCGAAGTGTCGTCTTCGGTGCTGACAGCCGTTTGCATTGGCGAAGGCGGCGTGATCGCAAAGACCTACCGGAAAGATTTCGAGCCGGCCGCCGGAAGCATCGAACAGATTGCCGCCCTGGTAAACGAATTAAAGGGCGAGGGCGGCGGCATAAAGTCGATCGGCGTTGCCGTTCCCGGACTTATCAGCCTCGAAACGCGCCGCGTCGCTTTTTCCACTCACATACCGGAACATTCCGACGTTGATCTTACCAAGGGCATAAATGAGGCGACCGGGCTGCCGACGGTCATCGAAAATGATGCGAATGCCGCCGCCTATGGCGAGTTTCGGCTTGGAGCCGGCCGTAAAAGCAAAAACCTCTTTTACGCAACGCTTGGTTCGGGCGTGGGCGGAGCTTTTATCATTGACGGTTCGATCTGGAGCGGGAGGTCGGGTTTTGCGGGCGAATTCGGTTACATGGCGATCAATTCCGAGGGAATGCGGTTGGAAGATGTAGCGTCGTCGAAAAATATAATCCGCCGTACCCACAACCGGATGCTCCAGGACAGTACATCCTCACTCAGCACCCTTCCGAAAGCCAAGATAGGGATCGCGGATATTTTGGCCGCTGCCGAAACGGACGACGACCTTGCTCAAATGATGCTCAGCCGGACCGGCGAATACGTCGGTACCGCGATCGCAAGTGTAATAAATCTACTCAACATTGAGACTATCGTCCTCGGGGGCGAGTTAATGGAAGCCGGCCATTTCGTGCTTGATGCCGTGGTAAGCCGTGCCCGTGAATTGTCCTTTGGGCCATCGTTCGCCAGCACCCGGATCATTGCGGGCACTCTCGGCCGAAATGCCGCCGCCGCGGGCGTTGCACTTATCGCCGCCGAAGATTAAGAAGAAAGTCGCGAAAACCGTAATTTGGCTTATTAGTAACGCTAATTTCCTGAATAGTTGCGAACCATTTCCAACAGGCATATTTTTTAAGCATGGAATTTGCGGATTTCAAAAGATTTAGTACTATTGGTTAAAGTTTTTTACTGGTAGTTTTCTCAAGCAAAAATAATTCGCAAATATCCCCGGCTTTGGTCTTGCCAGACCATGGAATTGCCGGAGTCCAGCTTTTGTAATCCGCGGTATGCGAGCGAGTCATAACGATGGCACAATTCTTTAGTAAAAGTGCAAACAATATCGCCAGGATCTCGATGCTGACGGGCGTGGTCCTGGCCGGCACGGCCTTTTTTGTGTACACGCAGGTTGCCCGGTCGTCGTATCTGACGGGACGCTATTTGGAAAGGCAACAGCCTGTCCAGTTCAGCCATAAACATCATGTCGGCGACGACGGCATTGACTGCCGGTACTGCCATTCGACCGTAGAAACGACCGCCACTGCCGGAATGCCGCCGACGCAGACGTGTATGAACTGTCACAGCCAGATATGGTCTGACAGCGAATACCTCGAGCCCGTCCGGGCCAGCTTTCGCGATAACAAGCCGATCGAGTGGGAGCGGGTCCACGACCTGCCGGAATTTGCCTATTTTAACCACAGCATTCACGTCGCAAAGGGTGTAGGCTGCTCTACCTGCCATGGCCAGATCGACAATATGCCCGCGGTATTTCAGGAAAACACGCTTCAGATGGAATGGTGTCTTGCCTGTCACCGCGAACCGGAAAAATTCATCCGGCCGAGATCCGAGATCTACAATATGCAGTGGCAGGACGGCGACCTTTCGGCTCAGGAGCGGCTTGACTTGAAGGCGAAATACAAGATCAGAAGCAAAGAGATGATGACGAGCTGTTCGGTATGTCATCGATAGAGCGATCGCGCGAAGATGCGCAAAAAACGAATTTTCCGGCAATTAAAACTTAAGGAATCGTAAATGGCCAGCCCCGAAAGTAAACAAAACTTTGCGTTATTGCGTGAACAGATCCTCGGCACGAGCGGGAAGGATTATTGGCGGAGCGTCGAAGAATTTTCTGGTACGCCTGAATTCGAGGAATTTGTAAAACGTGAATATCCGGCCCACGGCCAGGAATGGAACGATCCGGTTACGCGCCGCAGCTTTCTGAAAGTAATGGGGGCCACGCTTGCCTTTGCCGGCTTGAGCGGATGTGTTATCCAGCCTGCCGAGAAGATCGTTCCCAATGTGCGGTCGAATGAGGACATGCTTCCCGGCAAACCCCTGTTTTTTGCGACGGCCATGACGGTAAACGGCATTGCGACCGGCTTGCTGGCAAAATCGTACGAAGGCCGCCCGGTGAAGATCGAGGGAAATCCGGAACATCCCGGCAGTTTGGGAGCGACCACCGCATTTGACCAGGCTTCGCTGCTTGATATGTACGACCCGGACCGTTCGCAGGAGATCCTCTATCACGGTTCGCCAAAGACGTGGCTCAATTTTACGACTGCTTTGCGTGCGGCCGTTTCCGAAAACGGCAAGGATGGCGGTGCCGGTGTTCGGGTGCTGACCCAAACGGTAACTTCGCCCACGTTTCAGGCTCAAATAAAACAGCTTCAAGCCGAACTGCCCAACATGAAGTGGGTTCAGTACGAACCGGTAAACAGCGATAACGCGATCGCGGGAGCAAAACTAGCCTTTGGTTCACCGGCTCACGCGGTCTATAAATTTGACAAGGCCGAACGGGTGCTTTTTTTGGATGCCGACATTTTCTCGGGCTCGAATCCCCGGTACATGGCCGACGCGATGAAGACGCGTCAGCTTCCGCACGACGGCGGCGAAATGAGCCGTATGTATGTTGTTGAAACGACAACGACACTTGCCGGGTCAAAGGCCGATCACCGCCTTGCTGTGAAGCCGAGCCAGGTGGCAGGTGTCGCAAAAGCGGTCGCGGCCGCTGTCGGAGTTTCTGGTGCTAGTGCGACAGATACGCAAAACGCCGCATGGATCGCAGCCTTGGCCAAAGACTTGAACGAGCACAAAGGCAAGTCGCTGGTTGTGGCCGGCGATAATCAGCCGCCCTCCGTTCATTCTCTTGCCTACGCCATCAACGCGGCGCTTGGCAATGTCGGGCAAACAGTTTTTTACACGGAACCCCTTGCTCCTTACGAAAAGACGCAGCTTGAGCAGCTTCGCGAACTGGTGACCGATATTGACGCCGGCCGCGTAAAGATGCTTGTGATCCTCGGCGGAAATCCGGCATACAACACGCCGATCGATCTGCGGCTCAATCTTGATAGATTGAACAAAGTGCCTCTGCGGGTCCATTGCGGGCTTTATTTCGATGAAACCGCCGAGATATGTAATTGGCACGTTCCTGGTAAGCATTATTTGGAAGGTTGGAGCGATGCTCGCGCGTACGATGGCACTGTGACGCTTATTCAGCCGCTCATCGAGCCGCTTTATGGCGGAAAAAGCTCACATGAGATGGTCCAGTTGTTCTTCCGTGAAAATTTTGACGTGAAAGACCTCGATATCGTTAAGGGGTTTTGGCAGACGCAGACAATTACGCCCGCGGCCGCAACGACGCCAGCACCCGCAACTCCCGTTGCAGCCCCGGCCGAACATGACGCGGAACCATCACTCCATGCGGGAGATTCACCGATAAAAACCCAGCCAACACCGGCTGCCGAGGCTTCGCGCGAAACGATCACGATAGCCGAGCGACCGGCCGCGACACCGACACCGGCAGCCGTGACCGGAGCACCGCGAACATTTGAGGACAATTGGCGAAAGTCCGTCCATGACGGTTTTGTCGCAAACACCGCATTTGCGCCGAAGGCGGTCACCGCGAATACTGGATTTTTGAGCCAGCCGGAGGTAAAACCGGGTGCGTCGGGCAGCATTGAGATCTCGATTCGACCTGATCCGAGCGTTCATGACGGCCGATTTACGAATAATGGCTGGCTTCAGGAGCTGCCCAATCCGCTGACCAAGATCACTTGGGATAACGTCGCCCTGATCAGCCCGAACACCGCCCGGAAACTTGGTTTGAATCAGTCCAACGACCCTGAAGAGATCTCAGGCGGCGAACGGCCAACCAGCTTTATCAGCTCAAAAGGCAACAATATGTACGCCGATCTGGTGACCGTCACTTACCAGGGCGGAGAGATCGCGAAGGGCGTGCCGGTTTGGCTTTCGCCGGGCCAGCCCGATGATGCGGTTACCATTTTTATGGGTTACGGCCGGACGCGGGCAGGCCAGATCGGTACAAGTCTTGGTTATAACGCGTTTGACGTCCAGCGCTCGGACGCGATGAACAGCGGTTACGGCGAGTTGAAACCGACCGGTGAGAAGACCACTATTGCCTCCACGCAGATACATTTCAATATGGAAGGCCGCGACATTCTTCGCGTCTTTGATGTAGATGTTTTCGAGGCGACGCCTGAAAAGTGGCATCAAGAAGATTTTTACGACACTTCGATGTACAAGACGGCCCACGACGAGGTTTACGCAAAGCAGTACGCTGAACATAACAAGTGGGCTATGACGATTGACCTCAACTCGTGCGTTGGCTGCAACGCCTGTGTACTCGCCTGCCAATCGGAGAACAACATTCCGGTCGTCGGCAAGGAGCAGGTTGAGCGAAGCCGCGAAATGCACTGGCTGAGGATCGACTCCTATTTCACCGGTACCAATGTCAACAACCCCGAAGGGGTCCATTTTCAGCCGGTCCTTTGCCAGCAGTGCGAGCAGGCCCCGTGCGAAGTGGTTTGCCCCGTGACGGCCACTGTCCACAGTCCCGAAGGATTGAACGACATGGTCTATAACCGCTGCGTCGGTACTAGGTACTGCTCGAATAACTGTCCGTACAAGGTCAGGAGATTCAATTTCCTGCTTTATCAGGACTGGAATACGCCTCAGTACAAATTGATGCGAAACCCGGAGGTCACCATCCGCAGCCGAGGCGTAATGGAAAAATGTACGTATTGCACCCAGCGTATCTCGGCGGCCCGCATCGAGGCACAGAAGGACGCACGCCCGATCGCGGACGGCGAGATCCTGACCGCTTGCCAGTCTGCCTGTCCGACCGGAGCGATCATTTTTGGCGATATGAACGACCCGTTGAGCAAGGTGGCAAAGTCGAAAAAGGACCACCGTAACTATGCGCTGCTGAATGAGTTAAATACCCAGCCGCGGACGACCTATTTGGCCGGGCTTAAGAACCAGAATAAGGAAATGCCCGATTATAAGCCGCTGAAATTGCCGAAATCGCACGGCGGAGAGAAAAAAGAGGGCGAAAAAACCAGCGGAGAGGGTGGGCATTAAAAAGCATGGCGGTGAAAATGTCCGACAAACTTTAGTTTGTCGCAAGACGACGGCAAACTGAAGTTTGCCGGACAAAGTGAAGTTTGCGGGACGAGCCGAAACATATGGCTGACTTAAAAGAAATTCAGGAAAGGGTTTATCCGCCGATGGTCGAGGGCGATCATTCGTTTGCGACCGTTTCGGACAAGATCGGCGACCTGACCCTCAAAAAGAAAACTCCGTTCTTTTGGTTCATAGGTTTTGGCATCGCCTTTTTGGTGGCGCAGATGCTTTTGATGACGGTCAGCTACCTTCTGGTAAAAGGTGTCGGTATTTTCGGAAACAATCAGCCCGTTGGGTGGGCGTTCCCGATCATCAACTTTGTGTGGTGGATCGGCATTGGCCACGCCGGAACACTGATCTCGGCCATTCTGCTTCTTCTGAACCAGAAGTGGCGCACGTCCATTAACCGTTTTGCCGAGGCGATGACGCTTTTTGCCGTCGCGAACGCCGCCGTTTTTCCGCTGCTTCATACAGGCCGCCCGTGGCTTGCGGCCTATTGGCTGTTCCCGTACCCGAACACGATGGGGATCTGGCCGAATTTCCGTTCGCCGCTGGTGTGGGACGTTTTTGCCGTTTCAACTTACGCCACGATCTCGCTTTTGTTCTGGTATGTCGGGCTTATCCCCGATCTTGCGACCTTGCGCGACCGGGCGAAAAACAAGTATTTCAAGTTTGCCTACGGGATCTTATCGTGGGGCTGGCGCGGGAGCGCGAGGCATTGGCACAGGTATGAGATCGCCTATCTGCTGCTCGCGGGCATTTCGACGCCGCTCGTTCTTTCGGTCCACTCGATCGTGTCCTTCGACTTCTCGGTCTCGCAGATACCAGGCTGGCACGCGACCATATTTCCGCCCTATTTTGTTGCCGGTGCTATCTTTGCCGGTTTTGCGATGGTGCTCATCCTCTGCATTCCGCTTCGTGTCTGGTACAACATGAAGGATTTCATAACCGATACGCACCTGATCTACATGGGAAAGATCATGCTGGCGACCGGGATGATCGTCGTTTACGGTTACGCGATGGAGGCCTTTTTCGGGTGGTACAGCGCCTCGGAATATGAGGTCTTCATGATCAAGAACCGGGCTTTGACCGGGCCGTACATGGCGTTTTACTGGATGCTGATCTTTTGTAACGGCATCTCGATCCAGTTTTTGTGGTTCAAGCGTTTTCGCGAAAGCCCGTTCTGGCTTTTTGTCATCTCGATCATCGTCAGTATAGGTATGTGGCTCGAGCGCTTTGTGATCATTATCACCAGTTTGAACCGCGATTTTCTGCCGTCCTCGTGGGCAATGTTTTCGCCGACGATGTTCGATATAACTATGTTTGTCGGCACGCTTGGGTTCTTTTTCTCACTCATATTTTTGTTCGTCCGGTTCCTGCCGATCATTTCTATCTTCGAGGTGCGGACGCTTTTGCCCGATGCAAACGTTCACGGGCATCAGCAGGATTTTGAGGAGAATGTCAACGAGATCGAATACACATGGGAGAAGACAGATCCTCCTAACAAGGATTGATCTGTTTAGAATGTCCAGAAAGAACCGCATAATACAATTTGTTCCGATCGCTTTGGCGATAGGGCTCGGGCTGTCTGCGATCATGCTTACTGGTCCGGCTAGAACGGAATTTGTGGACAGTTCCGATTATCTTGCACACGCGAACGTGATCCTCGAGACAGGGCAGTACCCGAACGAGGGAAATCTTCCGATCTTCCGGCCGCCGCTTTATCCGGTGTTTATCGCGGCGCTTTGGAGCATCTTTCCGGGAAGTATTGTGGCGATCAAGCTTGTGCAGGTAGCATTGTTCGCATTTGCAGCATGGCTGATATTCAAGACGGCGATGCGGATAACGGAAAACCAATTTCTCTCTTTGGCCGCATCGACCGTTTTTGCCGCAAACCCGTTCATTATTTTTGTTGCGGTATCGATCCAGTCAGAGATCGTGCATATTTTTTTGATCTCGCTGATGCTCTATATTGCGTCGGGAATGCTTCTCGACGAAAGGATAAGGTTCGCTCCTGCGGCCGCGCTCGGTGCTGTTTTAGGGGTTGCCGCCCTGTGTAAGCCGTCCGCTCTCGGCGTTGGCGCTGCTATTGCGGCGGTGATGTTTCTGATCAGGTTCAGGCAAAAGGGAAGCTTGGCGGCATCGGCGGTAATTGGCGCGGCGATGCTTATAACGGTTCTGCCGTGGTCTTTGTACTTATTAAAAACGAAGGGTGAATTTATCCTCGTCAGTGACGGCGGCGGGTACAATTTATGGAGCGGAAATCTGCCGGAGCTTGTGAACCTTTACGAACGGAACCATGAAAGCACGGCCGAAGAGTTTGCCTTGTCGGATCACTTCAGCATGACGGTATCCCGGCGTCAGATCGCCGAATGGGAGCAAACCGTCGGTTATCAGCAGCTTTCGCTCAAACAGCGCGAAGGGCTTTGGCGGGCCAAGGCTATCGAGAATATGAAGGCCAATCCTGGCATTACCTTAAAGTTGTTTGGCTGGAAGCTTTTTAATTATTGGAAACCATACGTGAACCCGAACATTCACTCGAAAACGGCGTCGGTTTTATCGGCCGTCTTTCTCGTACCTTTTTTTCTGTTGGGTGCATTTGGAATTTTCCGGGTTTGGAAGGACGCTCGTACTCGCGGGATCGCGTATCTGTTTGGAGCGATCGCCGTTTCGGCAACGCTTATTCATGTGCTCCTTGTGAGTTCGATCCGCCTGCGGCTGCCATATGTCGATCCGTTTCTCGCGATATTTGCCGCGATCGGGCTTGGCAGCCTTCTTGCCCGGCTGTTTGCGAAGGTTGAATGGCTCAATCTTGGGAAGAGGCTCGAGATCCGGGAGTTTGCCGCTTTTTGTGCAGCGGAAGGTTAAGGAAGCCCTCGCGGTCGAGGTATTTATGAAGGAAGACCTTTACGGAATAATGGCGGAGTTCGACACGCCGACCGAGCTTGTGGACGCGGCGAATCAGGTTCGCCTTGCCGGGTACACAAAAACGGACGCGTTCTCGCCGTTTCCGCTTCACGAGATCGACGAAGCCTTGGGCATCCGGCGGAGCATTCTGCCCTTGCTTGTCTTTTTTGGCGGGATAACCGGCCTGCTGTCGGGCCTGGCACTGCAGGTTTTCGTGCACTATATCGATTACCCGTTGAATATCGGCGGGCGGCCCTATTTGAGCTGGCCGTCATTCGTGCCGCCAGCTTATGAGCTGACTATTTTGCTTGCGGGGTTTACCGCGGTTTTGGGGATGCTGTTTCTTAACGGGCTGCCGCGGCCATATCACCCGGTATTTAATGTGCCCAGGTTTGCGTTAGCGACGCGTGAAAAGTTCTTTCTGATAATCGAAGCAGCAGATCCTAAGTACGATCATGACGAAGTCAGGAATTTTATGGAAGGCCTCAAGCCGCAGGAGGTGTTCGATGTACCGGAATAATGCGACACGGCGAAAGAACTCTCCGCGTCTCCGCGTCTTCGCGTCTCCGCGTCGGATATACGTCATCGTGCTTGCCCTGCTCATCTCAGTTCTCGCGGGCGCGTGCGGCGTGCGTTTCGATATGCAGGACCAGCCGCGGTACAAGGTCTATAAAAAGAGCGAGTTCTTTAACGATCACCGCTCCACCCGCGACCTTCCGGAAGGAACAGTGGCACGCGGCCTTTTGAAGGAGAATAAGGCTCTTTATACGGGCAAGATCGACAATCCGAACCTTAACGCGCAGGTTGAGTCAACGACAAACGCGGCTGGCAACACGATCGTCACCAGCTTTCCAAACGCCATTGACGAATTTCCGGTGCCGGTAACGAAAGAATTGGTCGATCGTGGACAGGACCGTTACAACATCTACTGCATCGTTTGTCACGGCCCGACCGGGAATGGCGACGGGATGATCGTCCGCCGGGGTTTCGGGGCACCGCCGACCTATCACGATGACAGATTGCGAAATGCACCCGTGGGGCACTTTTTCGACGTAATGACAAACGGCTGGGGGAAAATGAATAGTTACGCGGCGCAGGTCTCGGTGAACGACCGGTGGGCGATCGTCGCCTATATCCGGGCACTGCAGCTCAGCCAAAATCCCGAAGAGATCTCGAAGATGAATACGAATCCGGCCGCGAACACGGCGGCTCCGCACGGGGCTCCGGCCGCGACGACGCCCGGAGGTGAACACTAAGATGGCTGATATCGGCAATTATCAGGCACCCGCCGACCTTAACCGGCTGCGGACTATCGCACTGGGAGCGGGCGGCATTGCGCTCATCGCCTGGGCGGTCGGGACCTATTTCGACCCGGAACAGGGACTTCGCTCGTGGCTGCTTGGCTTTATTTTTTGGGGCGGCATCTGTATCGGCAGCATCGGTGTGCTGATCCTTCAATATCTTACCGGCGGAGCGTGGGGAGTTGTGATCCGCCGGATCGTCGAGGCCGGGTCGCGGACATTGCCTCTGGTAATGGTATTGTTCGTTCCGCTTGCGATCGGCGTGCTTACGCATTCGGTTTACGAGTTCACGCATCTTCCGGCGGATGACTACACGGTTAAGCATCGCGGGTGGTTCATGGCGCCTGAGAGTTGGGTGCTTAGATCGGCCATTTACTTTGCTTTGTTCGGTGTAATGGCATACCTGCTGAACAAATGGGGCGGAGAACAGGACAAGACGACGAATTATGAGGACGCCGAGAAATTTCTGGGACGGGCGACCGCCTTTTCCGGTCCGACGATGGTCATCTACGCGCTGGTTGTGACGTTTGCGGTCGTCGATTGGGTGATGATGCTGGACCCGCACTGGTTCTCGACGATGTGGGGGCTGCTTTTCGTTGCCGGCTGGGCGCTAAGCTGTTTCTGCTTTGCCGTGACGGTTCTTGCTTATCTGTCGGAAAGGGCACCGATGGATCGCGTGGTAGGCAAACGCCATTTTCACGATCTGGGCAAGCTGATGCTCGCCCTCGTTATGGTGTGGGCGTACTTCAATTTCTCGCAGTTTCTGATCATCTGGTCCGGGAATATTCCTGAAGAGACTGGCTGGTATGTTGACCGGATGAAAGGCGGCTGGGGTTATATCGGGGCGGCCCTTGTTCTCTTCCATTTTGCGTTTCCGTTCTTGTTGCTGCTTCGTCAGGACTTGAAACGAATGGCGAAGGCTTTGGCAAGCGTTGCCGTGTTTATTCTCGTGCTTCGGTTGATCGATATGTTCTATCTGATCGGGCCGAACCCGAGGATCAATACGTACGGGTTGGAACAGGGAGCGTTTGTGGTCAGTTGGATGGACCTCGTTGCTCCGGTGGCCGTCGGCGGCATTTGGTTGTGGTATTTCTTTGGCCAGTTAATGACGCGGCCGCTAGTGCCCGTGATGGACCCATTCCTGGAAAATGCCATCGAGCACGGGCGTGGACACTAGGTTTCAAGTTACCGGTTTCTAGTTTCTGGTTGAGTGCCGAACCAGAAAACGCGGAACGATTAAAGACTATGAGTTCAAAACACGAAAAGTCATTTGTAGATTTTGACCAGCCTTATGAGCAAAACCTCATCGGCCTAAAGGGGATCCTGTATTTTGGCGTCGGCCTGTTTTTGCTCATCGTGGTCACGTTCGCGCTGATGTGGGCGTTTAATGGTGTGCTCGAAGAGTACGCTAAGGAAGAGAAGGCTTCGAACAATCCAATGCCGTTGACGGAAAAAGAGAAGCTGCCGCCCGAGCCCAGGCTGCAGGCGGCCCCGGGGTTTAAGGTCGAGGGGCCGAACGGTCCTATTAACCTTGAATTGAAGACCCCGCAGGCCGAGTATTGGGAACTGAAAAAGGAGTGGGAAACCGCCTGGAAGGAAGGTCAAAAGGACAAAAAAACGGGCACGATGATCTCGATGCCGATCGATAGGGCGAAGGAATTAGTGCTGCAAAAGGCGTTAAAGGCCAGGTCGGGCCCCGAAGCGGAAAAGGCGGCCAGGGAGTCGTCGATGATCCTTACGGACGCCAGCTCCGGGCGAAAGGCGGGTTTGAAAAGGAGATAACCACGAAATTGCACGAATGGGCACGAAAAGTGAGCTTATCGAGTTGTTCGGATGGTTTCGCGGTTGACTGAAGCGAGTTGTTTTACACGCCGTTTCGGTAAATTGAAGGGTTTTAATGAATAAGAGTTGGGTAAAATCAGAAGCATTGGGGCTGATACTTTTTTCGATAGCGATGGTTTTGTCGCTGGCGGGAACGGTCTTTTCCCAAAAGACCGAGCACTACAACTCGCCGCTCTATTCGCCCAAAACCTATGATCCTTCGCAGGGCACGAGCAACGGTTTGCCGCCTGCTCTCCAAAAGATCGGGATAGAGCAGAAGCTCGGCGGCCAGCTCCCGCTTGAGGCCGAGTTCAAGGACGAGGCGGGCAGGACGGTAAAACTCGGCGATTTCTTCAACAAGGGGCGCCCGGTGATAATTGCATTCGTTTATTACGAATGCCCGATGCTTTGCAATGAAGTTCTTAACGGATTGACCGGGACGCTGAAAGGGATCTCCTTCGACGCGGGAAAGGATTTTGATGTGGTCGCGATCAGCTTCGATGTTCGTGAGAACGGTAAGCCCGACCTCGCACGAAATAAGAAGGAAAGCTATATGGGCCGCTACGGCCGTCCCGGCACGGAACGAGGCTGGCATTTCCTGACCGGCAGCGAGGCGTCGATCAAGGCGGCAACAGATGCGGCCGGATTCGGTTTTAAGTGGGATGAGAAAAGCGATCAGTTCGCCCATGCCGGCGGCATTATGATCGCAACACCCGATGGGCGGCTTTCACGGTATTTTTACGGCATCGACTATGCACCGAAAGACGTGAAGTTCGGCATTATGGAATCGGCTGACAACAAGGTCGGGAACGCCGCCGAGCAGTTGCTGCTTTACTGCTATCATTACGACCCGGCCACCGGAACGTACGGATTTGCGGTGCTGAGCGCAATGCGGATCGGGGCCGTGCTCACGCTACTGGGAATGGGGGCGATGGGTCTGGTTTTTTGGCGACGAAACAAAAGAGTGGCGAGTCAAGAGTCGTGAGTCGAGAGGCGGATTCGGTTCCGGCTCGCGACACTTGACTCACGACTTTCGACTTTATGATTATGCAAACGAATTCGTGGGTACCAATTTTTCCGGATCAGGCTTCGACTTTTGCCTGGCAGGTCGATGCGCTCTACGCCTATCTGATAATCGTTAGTATTGCGTTCACGATCCCGATCGTTGCCGCGATCTTTTTCTTTGCGATCAAATACCGCGAAAAAGAAAAATTCGCCACACCGGAAGAAATGCATGGTTCGATCGTTCTGGAAACGGTCTGGTCGATCATTCCATTTGTTGTTTCGATGACTATTTTCCTCGGCGGGGCGATCGTTTTTTACAATCAATTTCGCCTACCCGAGGACGGAATGGAAGTTTACGTTGTTGGCAAACAATGGATGTGGAAGATACAGCACGAGGGCGGCCAGCGTGAGATAAACGAACTTCATGTTCCGGTCGGCACGAACGTAAAGCTGACAATGACCACCGAGGATGTGCTGCATGACTTCTCGATCCCTGCCTTTCGTACAAAGGTCGACGTTGTTCCGGGCCGCTACACCTATCTCTGGTTTAACGCGACGAAGCCGGGCAAATATCACCTTTTCTGCGCCGAATATTGTGGTCTAAATCACTCAGGGATGGGCGGTTACGTATATGTGATGGAACCGGCCGATTTTGCCGCATGGCAAAGCGGAAACGTTTCGGGCCAGACACCGGTCGAGCAGGGACGCGATCTTTTCGAGAACAAACTGGGCTGCGCATCGTGCCACGCCGGCGGCCCGCAGCAGCGTGGAGCTAAACTTGAAGGAATTTTCGGCCATGAAGTGAAATTGGTCGGCGGCGGTACGGTTGTGGCGGACGAAGCCTATATCCGTAATTCGATATTGAATCCGGGCAGCCAGATCGTGGAAGGGTTTCAACCGATAATGCCGACCTTTAAAGGCCAGGTGACAGAAGAACAGATCGTGTCGCTGGTCGCGTATATTAAATCGCTGAGCGGCATCGAGCCCGGTTCGACAACCGCGACCAGCCCGGCCGCGTCCACACCGCCGGCGAACACGAACACGAACGCGGCTCCGGCCCGCCCGGCGAACGCGAACACGGCGGCGAACACGAACCGGTAAGGTTGTAAGAAAACTGATATGCAAGACGCTAGCTTTATCAACGCTGACAAAAACGCAGAGCCGAAGATGAATTATCTGACCAACGGCAGCACTCTGAAATCGTGGCTGCTGACCAAGGACCATAAACGCATCGCGATTATGTACCTTATTTCGGTGTCGGCTTTCTTCTTTATGGGCGGGCTTTACGCCGCGGCTATCCGGCTTGAGTTGTTGACGCCGAACAGCGATCTGCTTGAATCGGGCACGTACAACAAGGTGTTCACCCAGCACGGGATATTGATGATCTTCTTCTTCCTTATCCCGTCGATACCGGCTATTTTGGGCAATTTCCTGCTGCCGATAATGATCGGGGCGAAAGATCTTGCATTGCCGCGGATCAACCTCTTGAGCCTTTATTTTTACTGGATCGGCGGCGGCCTTACGCTCTTTGCTTTGATGCAGGGAGGGGTCGATACAGGCTGGACGTTCTACGCCCCGTACAGCACAACATTTTCAAATACCTTTGTCATGGCCGTCGGTATCGGCATCTTTATTAACGGCTTTTCATCGATCCTGACAGGGTTGAACTTTATCGTCACGGTACACACGATGCGCGCACCGGGAATGACCTGGTTCCGGCTGCCGCTGTTCGTTTGGGCGCAGTATGCGACAAGCCTTGTGATGGTCCTCGGTACGCCGGTCCTTGCCATCACGCTTCTGCTGCTGGCTGTCGAACGGGCAACCCATGTCGGTATTTTCGACCCTGCAATTGGCGGCGACCCGATCCTCTTCCAGCATCTTTTCTGGTTCTATTCGCACCCGGCGGTTTACATTATGATCCTGCCCGGAATGGGCGTTATTTCGGAGCTGATCTCGAATTTTTCGCGTAAAAAGATCTTCGGATATGAATTTATCGCGTTCTCATCGATCGCTATCGCGGTGTTCGGCTTCCTTGTTTGGGGCCACCATATGTTCGTCAGCGGCCAGTCGATATATGCCGGTCTTGTTTTCTCGTTCCTGACGATGGTAGTGGCCGTTCCGTCGGCGATAAAGATGTTCAACTGGACGGCGACGCTCTATAAAGGTTCTATCTCTTTTGATACGCCGATGCTCTACGCGATCGGTTTTATGGGGTTATTCCTGATCGGCGGCCTTACCGGATTGTTCCTTGGCGCCATCGGCCTAACGGTCCACCTGACCGACACTTATTTCGTTGTCGCCCACTTTCATTACGTGATGGTCGGCGGCCAGGTGATCGCCTATCTTGGCGGTATTCATTATTGGTGGCCGAAGATGACCGGCAAGATGTATTCGGAGTTTTGGGGCAAGATCTCGGCCATGCTCGTATTTATTGGGTTTAACCTGACGTTTTTCCCGCAGTTCATTCTTGGGTATCAGGGAATGCCGCGGCGTTACGCATCTTATCCGGCCGAGTTTCAGGTGCTGAATATCTTCTCGACCGCCGGAGCGTCGGTCCTTGGTGTCGGCTTGATGATGCCGGTGGTTTATATGGTCCATTCGCTGTTTTACGGCAAGCCGGCGGGCGATAACCCGTGGATGCTGCCTGGCCTTGAGTGGAGAACCGCGTCACCGCCGCCAACCGAGAACTTCGACGTGATGCCGGTCGTGACCTGGGAAGCATATGAGTTTGGCGAAGAGAACGGATTGGATATCGAAGAAGCGAGACGGAGAGATTTGGCAAAGGTCACTTAATTTTCGATTTTTGAGTGGCGATCTGCGATTTCTCGACCCGGCCAATATTTGTTGTCCGTGCATCGAGAAATCTCAGATCGAAATTCGCAAATAGTTTATGTCGGCACACGCATCAGACAAATTCGTTTATCACGAGCCGGGGCTGCAGCACCAGTTCGATGACATGAAGCAGCAGGAAGAGAGCGTCTCGATCGGGATGTGGATGTTCCTGGTGCAGGAGATCATGTTCTTCGGCGGGTTGTTCACGGCCTATCTGGTCTTTCGTTCGCGCTATCCGATGGCGTTCGCCGCCGGCAGTAACCACCTGGATGTCGTGATGGGCTTTGTCAACACGCTCGTCCTGATCGTCAGTTCGCTGACGATGGCGTTGACGGTCTATTACGCACAGAAAAGCAACCGAATGATGCAGGTGGTAATGATCGTGCTGACAATGATCTTCGGCGCGGTATTTTTAGGTGTCAAGGCGATCGAATATACCGATAAATACAATCATGGGCTTGTTCCCGTAACCGGCCTCAACAAAAAAATAAAGGAAGACCCGGCCGCTCATCACGAAGCGCAAAAGCCGTGCTGGGAAGTTGACCACAATGCTCCGGTGGTCGAACACGCGAATCCGCGGGGCGAGTTTCAGTGGACCGACTGCTCGCTTGCAAAGCAGGCCTGGGATGGCAAGTATCTTACTTCGGCGGAAAAGATAGGCTACTTTTCAAATGGCCAGATCGATGCCGATAAGTTTCGCGACAAGGTGCGGATCTTTTATTACATTTATTTTGTAATGACCGGCCTTCACGCCCTGCACATGATCGTCGGGCTGGGATTGATGATGTGGCTGCTTTGGACCGCATATAAAGGCAACTATAACGCTGAATATTACATGCCGGTCGAAATGTCGGGGCTTTATTGGCACTTTGTAGATATTGTGTGGATCTTCCTGTTCCCGCTACTCTACCTGTTGGGCAGGCACTTTTTGCATTAGCGTTCGGAGTTGGTCAAGGAGACAGAACATTGCCTGAATGAGGCGAACTCGAGAATATATGACTGATAAGCACCCTGAACACGAACATATGGAACACGACCATATGAATATCCCAAAATATCTCGGGATATTTGGAATACTTGTGGTCGGCACGATACTTACTTTTGTGACGGCCCAGTGGGACCTTGACGGAGTTTTTCCGGGTGCGAATACCTTGCTCGCCCTCCTGATCGCCTTCACGAAGATGGCATTCGTGATGCTCTTTTTTATGCATGTGTATTGGAGTCCTAAATTGATCTGGCTTTCGGCGATCGCAAGCTTTTTCTGGATGGCGATAATGTTTGCCTACACAATGCAGGATTACTTTACACGCAGCTCGGGTGTTTTTACGATTTAATGCCGGATAGGTCAGGATCAACGAACGCGGCGCGGTTGGACAAAATCCTCTCGCGGCCGCGTCTTTTACTTGGTTAGGACTATCGTGCTTGGCGTGCTATTATTCTCGGTTTGATATGTTCCGGGCCAAAATTCAGCGTTAATTTGCACGGACAACATGCCGTTCAGGGCCTACATCAGAGACTGAAGATGTTTATTAATTTCAGTAGTTCGCGATCATATATCATTATTCTTGTGCTCTCGGTGAGCCTTCTTTCCGCCTGTATCTCGCCAAAGACGGCGAATAAGACCCCCACCCTTCTAAAGACCGAGAATGCGACCCAAGCCGACCTGATAAATGAAATAAACCGTTTTGCCAGGGTGGATTCGATGCGGGCGAAAATGTACCTCAAATTCGAAGACAATTCGTTTGCGCAATTCGGGAGCAAAGACGTTTATCGTTCGGCCGACGGCGAGGTTGTAGTGCAGCGGCCCGCAAGCATTTTTCTCAAGGTACAGGTTCCGGTGATCAAGACGGATGTGGCTCAAATGACATCCGACGGGGCGAAATTCCGTGTGGCCATCCTTCGGGATGAAGCCGGCGGAAAGTACAAGAAGTTTGTAATGGGTACGAACAGTGCCGATTATACCGGGCTGCAAAAAACGCTTGATCAGTCTAACGGTGATAACGGCAAGGTGATGACGCAGAACGTCAACGCTTTCGCCAATCTTCGCCCGCAGCATTTTACCGATGCAATGCTCGTGCGGCCGACGGCCCCGTCGTTCATGTACACGCAGAGCACGACTTTCCAGATCGAAGAAGACGAAACGGCCGACAAAAAATCACCGCTGAGAAAGGTGAATCGGGGCTATTACCTGCTCGACGAATATGCCCGCGGTGACAACGGCGACCTGGTGATCGCCCGACGTTTCTGGTTTGATCGTGTCGGAGGTATTCGTCTTGCGCGGCAGCAGATATTCGACGCTAAAGGCGAGATCGAATCGGACATCGTTTACGGTGCGGAAGGAAACCTGACCGATACCGGCCAGTTCAATCGGCTGCCTCTTCAGGTCACGGTCACACGTCCGCAGGAAAAATATTCGATGAAACTGACCTACCAGGTGCCGGAGGATGTAAAAATAGGAAATAGGTACCCCGAAACGGCGTTTGTCCTGCAGAACACCTGGGGCCTTGAAGAGGTCGATCTGGACAAAAAGCTTCAGGAAACAACGGCGCAGAAGCCCCCGCCCAGTTCGGCCTTTTCCAATAGTAACTCCGCGTCCCGGTTTCAGTAATTTCGATGGACAGCATTCTAAAGACCGGCGATCTTGTCAAATCGTATAAGATCGGAAAGATGGAAGTGCCCGCCCTGCGCGGTGTTTCGCTTGAGGTGAAAAGAGGCGAGTTTGTCGCGATAATGGGCCCGTCGGGTTGCGGCAAATCGACGCTGCTGCATTTGCTCGGTGGGCTGCTTTCGCCGACCAGCGGGTCTATAATTATCGACGGCGAGGACCTTTCAAAAGTTTCCGACGCAAAGCGGACCGATATCCGCCGACGTAAGATCGGTTTTGTCTTTCAGCGATTCAATTTGTTCCCGACACTTACGGCCGAAGGCAACCTGAAACTTGCCGAAAAGATACATTCCGGCAACGGCAACGGCAGTTCCGACAATCGGCGGGAAGTGCTGCGGCTGCTTAAATTGGAAGATAAAATGCACCACAGACCGTTGGAAATGTCGGGCGGCGAGCAGCAGCGGGTTGCCCTGGCCCGTGCGGTCGTAAACAGTCCGGCCATAATTCTGGCGGACGAGCCGACCGGAAATCTCGATACGGAAAATTCGCAGATCGTGCTCGATATGTTCCGTAAGCTGAATGAAAAATTCGGCCAGACGATACTCATGATCACGCACAACCCCGAGGCCGCTGCGGTCTGTTCGCGAACGATAAGGATGCGTGACGGTTATGTGGTGGATTGAGCGAAACGATGGGTTTGATCAGGAAATTCCTGCTTTGGGACTACAGCCGGGAAACGTCTGTTTATGTGATCTTCTGTCTGCTTATCGTAGCTTTCATTTTTTTGACGCCGAAATCGTGGTTCGACAAGCGCGAACCGGTTGCAACCCAAACCTCGCGTTTGATCGTCCAACAAAAGGATTTTTCACCCGACCGCGCCGTGCTTGAAAAACGGGTGAAGGAACTAAGCGGCCGCCCCGACGCCGAGATCGTCGCAACCCGCGAAAGAAAAAGCG
>JBGTJP010000008.1:0-14602 GCA_041745075.1 Pyrinomonadaceae bacterium
GAGTACGAACACCTGTTAAAGGATTTTGTCGGGCGCCCGACGCCGCTTTATTTTGCCGAGCGGCTGACCGAATCGCTGGGCGGCGCACGGATCTATCTGAAACGCGAGGACCTTAACCACACCGGTGCTCACAAAATAAACAACTGCATCGGTCAGATACTGCTGGCTCGTCGGATGGGCAAGAAACGCATAATCGCCGAGACCGGCGCCGGGCAGCACGGCGTTGCGACGGCGACCGTTTGTGCCCATTTTGGTCTTGAATGCGTTGTTTATATGGGCACCGAAGATATGCGACGGCAGGAGCTGAACGTCTTTAGAATGCGGCTTCTCGGGGCCGAGGTTCGCGGCGTGGATTCGGGTTCCAGGACGTTAAAGGACGCCATCAACGAGGCCCTGCGCGACTGGGTGACAAATGTTGAAACCACCTATTACCTGCTCGGTTCCGCGCTCGGCCCGCATCCTTATCCGCTGATGGTACGCGACTTTCAGAGCGTGATCGGGCGCGAGGCCCGCGACCAGATAATTGAAAAGGAAGGCCGCCTTCCCGATATATTGGTCGCTTGTGTGGGCGGCGGGTCGAATTCGATCGGACTGTTTCATGAATTTTTGAATGAAAAGAAAGTACGAATGATCGGCGTTGAAGCAGGCGGCCGCAGCACCTCTCTTGGTGAGCATGCCGCAAGGTTTATGGACGGAGGTTCCGTCGGCGTGCTACAGGGTACGAAGAGCTATCTGCTGCAAGACGACGGAGGTCAGATCGCGTTGACGCATTCCGTTTCGGCTGGACTGGATTACGCTTCCATCGGCCCGGAACATGCCTTCTTGCATGACAAAGGTCGAGTTGAATACGTTTCTGCTTCGGATGAAGAAGCACTTTCTGCGTTTAGATTATTGTCTGAAACCGAGGGAATTATTCCGGCTCTCGAGTCGTCGCATGCGGTCGCCCACGTCACCAAGATCGCGGGAGAATTGCCGCGCGACTCCGTGATCGTCGTGAATCTTTCGGGCCGCGGCGATAAGGATGTGAACACGGTTGCTGATCTCCTTGGGTAGGCGATGTTCGGTTAAGGGCTTAATTCTCTGATCATTTTTCTTCAGTCGATAGTTGTTAGTTGATAGTGGATAGTTTTTTCTAAACCAAAAAATGAACAGGATCGCTGGAAGATTTGAGTTGTTGAGGGCCGAGGGAAAGAAAGGCTTTATTCCTTTCGTATCGGCGGGCGATCCTGATATTAATACATCAAAACGGATCGTACTTGCCTTGGCTGAAAGCGGGGCCGACATTATCGAACTCGGGGTTCCCTTTTCCGATCCGATGGCGGTCGGGCCGACGATACAGGCCTCGTCGATGCGTGCCCTTGAAAATGGTGTAACGCTGCACGATATTCTTGCGATGGTCGTTGAGGTACGAAAGGAAACCGAGGTGCCGATCGTTCTTTTCAGCTATTTGAACCCGCTTTACCGATATGGCATCGAGCGGCTTGCAGAAGATGCCGCCGCGGCGGGCGTCGATGGCGTTTTGGTAACCGATGTCGTCGATGAAGAAGCGGCGACCATTTCCGGCACACTTCGCAAGAAGGGCCTCGATCTTATTTCGCTTATCGCCCCGACGACGAGCGACGAACGGTTGAAGTCTATCTCTGAAAATGCGGGCGGTTTTATTTACGCCGTTTCTCGGGCCGGCGTCACCGGGGCACGGAGCGAAACGAGCGACGCGGCCCGGACATTGGTCGAGCGGGCGAGGCGGTTTACCGATCTGCCGATCGCCGTCGGTTTTGGTATTTCGACCCGCGAACAGATCGAAAACGTCTGGCGTTATGCCGACGCGGCGGTCGTCGGATCTGCCATTGTTCGTCAGATCGAAGGGTCAATAGCCGCCGGCGATTGCGTCGAGAGCGTTCGTGAATTCGTGCGCGAACTACTGCCGCCGGTTGCAAAAGATGCAGCGCAAACTTAAAGTTTAGGATTTGCCGTAACGGCCTGATATTTATGCTAATTGTAATGAAACCTGACGCGGCCGCGTCTGAGATCTCGCGGGTTATCGAGGTTATCGAAACCCTCGGCTTTCGCGCCCATCCTATGCCGGGCGAAGGCCGCACGGCCATCGGCATTACGGGAAATAAGGGGTCGGTCGATCCGGCTCATTTTGAGAATATGCCGGGCGTGGCCGACGCTATTCGCGTCACCAAGCCGTATAAATTGATCTCAAAAGAGCTTCGGCCCGAGAAATCGGTGGTCAAGGTCGGTACCGCGACGATCGGTGGGCCGGAATTGGCGATCATCGCCGGACCGTGCGCTGTGGAAACCGTAGATCAAGTATTCGCGGCGGCGAAGGCGGTTGCTGATTCGGGTGCCAAATTCTTTCGCGGTGGAGCGTTTAAACCCCGGACCTCGCCGTATGCATTTCAGGGCAAGGGTGAAGATGGGTTGAAGATACTTGCGGATGTCCGTGAGCAGTTCGGCCTTAATATCGTGACCGAAGCGATGGACGAACACGGAATCGATCTCGTTGAAAAATACGGCGACTGTATTCAGATCGGTGCGCGGAATATGCAGAACTTCTCCCTTTTGAAATACGCCGGAAAAACGCGCAAACCGATCCTCCTAAAACGCGGAATGTCAGCGACGCTGGATGAGTTCATGCTCGCCGCCGAGTACATTATGGCCGAGGGAAATTACGACGTTATCCTCTGCGAACGCGGCATCCGCACATTCGCCGACCACGCCCGGAACACAATGGACCTGTCGGTTGTTCCCGCACTCCACCGATACACCCACCTTCCCGTTATCGTCGATCCGTCACACGGCACCGGCCACAACTATATGGTCACCCCGCTCGCCCGAGCGGGCGTCGCCGTCGGGGCCGATGGGTTGATCATTGAAGTCCACCCGTGTCCGGAAGAGGCGTTGTGCGATGGTGCGCAGGCGTTGACTTTAAGTCAATACGAAACACTTGTGAAGCAGGTTACCGAGATACACCAGGCACTAATGAAATTTGAAACGATATTTGCGAGTGTTTAGCTGGCCGTCAATAAACCTTATCATGCGGTCAAAAGTCGGGGCTTTCGCAACTATCGACGCGGCAATAGAAATACAGACTATTCCCCGTCTACTCTCAGCCCCAGCTCAACTTCGCGCCAGCCTTCTCAGAACTTGACGCTCTTTTTCCATTACTTTCTCCGCAATCTCCATTTGCTTGGCAAAAGCCGGCTCGAATGTGCGAAGTTCAATGCCGCTTTTGGTCTCAAGAACCATAAGTGTATCGCCTTTTTTGGCTCCCATTTTTTCCAGTATTTCCTCGGGAATAATGAGCCCTATGGAGTCGCCGACATCTGTTAATTTCACAGTCATCATCGTTCACATATTATAATCTCTGTCAGGCAAGTTGAAGAGGAAAAATAAAAATCCGTGCGCATTTTCCAGATATACGCACGGATCTTTGCTATTCGCTCGGCGCCTTTTGCCTATTTGGCCAAACGAAACCTCAATAAATTGAAAAGCTGAACGTAACAGCTTATGACAGCCGCGACTATTAATAATGTGAACGGAACAAAGCGGAACAGATCAGGCAGAAAAAACCCCAGGGACTGCCTGAACATCAAACCGAGCAGTATCGCAAACGACGCGATCGCGGCCCGCCCCAGTACCCAGCGTTCAAAAATCGGCTTTTCGCCATTATAAGGCAAAAAGTAAGGAAGTACCAGAAAAATTATCAGCGTTATGGCCGATAACGATCCGTTGATGCCAAAATCAAACCGATGACCGCAATCGAACGCTAAAAAGAAAAGAACAAAGGTCGTGTCGAGCACAAAACTGCGGCCCTCGGCCTTCTCAGCATAAAGATGCTGTGTGTGCGTCATTGTCTTCATATAGGTTGTTGGTTCCCTGCCAAAAGGCTGTCGCCCAAGCTATTTTCGTCCGGGCTTACTGAACTGCTTATACGCGACCCTGAAAAGTTCCGACAAAGCCTTTGCCGTCTCAGGGCTCAACTTTTTGTCGGCACGCAGGTGGGCCTCGACTATTTCCGGCGTCGCCTCGTGCGGGTAATAGATCACAGGTTCGACGGCCGAAGCGGACTGCGAGTTCATTACCCGGTCGATCGGCATATCCAGCCAGCCCGTCAGCCGGGCGATATTGTCCGCGTCCGGTTTTCCGGTTCCGTTCTCGATGCGTGACAAAGTTGACGCTGAGACGTCGGTAACGTCGGCTACGTCACGAAGACTTAAACCCAGCTCTTCCCTTCTACGTTTTATCGCCCGGCCAAGTTCGACCGTGTTGACAAAGCTATTATTCTTAAAGGCCATATTTTCCTCCTAATATCTAAGTTCTGTAAGTGCCACAGTTGCTTAGTACATTTCACCCATAAAACATAACATAGCTGATTTTTAATTGCAACACCTCGTTTCACCCTTGCAACTTATAAATTTATCTGGTACATTGTTTCATAGATTGCACGCTGCGGGGTGCGTCGTTTTGATAACTGAGTAGCAAATGTCTGATTTGCAGCGAACAGAAGCCGCCGAATTGGCAAAAGAAAATGTCCGGCTTTCAGACCCCGGAACTATCATTCAAAGGCAAAACCGGCTTAGATAAGGAGAGAAGTAATGAAACAGAAAGCGATAGAAACGGGCACACAGGCCCAGAATAATATTCTTGATTTTGGCACGACCCTAAGCAAATTGCGCAAAAATGTCGATCCCGAACTGGTCCGCAAACGCGAGACCAGGCGCGGCCGGGACGGAAATGTTCAAACCGTGGAATATGTCGAATGGCACACGGTTGCGGACATTCTTGACGAATCCGCCCCGAACTGGGAGCACGCCGTAAAGGACATTCGCCGAGTAGGCGACATTATGACCGTTACGGTCGCGATCACCATCGACGGCGTAACTCGTGAAGGTATCGGGACGGGCGTCGCCCAAAGCGAGACAGGCATTAAAAAAGCCGAACATGACGCACTAAAACGGGCAGCCGTAAAGTTCGGCATCGCCCGTGAGCTGTATAAACGCGAGTTCGACGCGATCGAAAATGAAACCGGCACACCAGAACCTGTTCGTGACGGCTTCCCTGGCGATCCTGTCGCGGCAAGCCTTTCGGACCTCGTAACGGCAAAGCAGCTTGGAATGATAAGGGCGATCGGCCGCGAATCTTCCATCAATACCGAAGCGGAATGCAGGCTGCTTTTGCATTGCGGAATTAACGAATTGTCCAAGCGTGCCGCCTCATCGCTTATCGATCATCTGCAAAAAGCCCAGAAACACCCGGCCGCCGCGATGGTTCCGCTTCGCCGGGCAGGTTAAAACATTTTCGGTTCCACCCAAAGGTTTTGGGTCGCGATCTCCCGGGGCATTTCGGCTTCCGTTTTAAGCCAAGCCTTATACACTTGCGACTCAAAACCCCCTCTTTTTGATCTTTGGTCTCTGAAAACACCGAAATAGGTGATATTCTGTCAAAAAATTCAAGGGGAGGGGATCAATGAGCATAAATAAAGATCTCGCCAAATACGCGGGATCGTGGCGCGGGACCAATAACCTTTATCTTTCCTGGACGCCGAAACAAATAACGCAATCGCCATCGGATCTGACCGTCTCTTTAAAAGCGAACAAGCAATTTGTCGCGTTTGAATATACGTGGGCATACGAAGGTGCGCCGCAGGAGGGAATAATTCTACTGGGCTGCGACACCAAATCGGATGCTGTTCAAACCGTTTGGACTGATTCGTGGCACAGCAGCCACACATTTATGCTTTCGGACGGTGCGGTCGCGAAAGATGGTAAAATATCGGTGAAAGGATATTACAAAGTTAAAGATAATCCGGATTGGGGCTGGCGGACCGACATAATTCCCGGCACCGATAACCTCAGGATAGTAATGTACAACGTTTCTCCGGAGGGTGAGGAAGAAATGGCGGTAGATACCGATTTTTCGCGGATCTGATCCGACATTTTACCGCCGTTCACGAGGTTGGATGGAAAAGACAAATGAGGTCGGCAAGGTTTACATTGCTTTTGGTACTGATATGCCAGTACACCCTTGCCCAACTTCCACAGCCGCTGGATCGAACGCTTGATCGAATACAGATATTGGATGAGATCGAGGTGATCTCAAAAGCCTTTGTCGGACGTGATCCCGGACCGTTTGAACGTATTTACCTCGAAAATTATGTCAGCATCCGCGACCGGCCCTCATATAACACGCGCGAACAATTGATCGCCATGATGAAAGCCGACGCCATCTTACTTCGGGCAGGCAAAAAACCTGACTACAACACGATCTCTTACGAAACCGAAAACCCTCACATTCGCTTTTTTGGCCGGAGCGCCATAGTAACAAGTACAAAGAAGAATTTCTGGCAGTACCGAGACCAAAAGTGTTTGACAAAGACCATAGCAACCGAAATATGGGTCAAACCTGAGAACGACTGGAAGATCGCGGCGGGACAAGTCACATCTTTTCAGTGCGATCCAAAACCTTATCACCCCATCCATCCGGCCGTCGCGTTGGTGCCGGTCCGTTCGCGACCGCCGATAAATACCGATACCGAATCGGAACAACATATACGCGAAATTATTAACGGGCTGGTGCAAGCACGCGGCACCGCGAACGGATCATTTAAATCGATCCTCGAACGCTATGTAGCGGATGACTTTTCGGCGATCGACGTCAGCGGTGACACTATCCAGGATCGATCCGTTCTGCGTTCGATTGCGGCTTCGTCGCCGTCACGCCAACCCGGGCTTCGAAATCAGGATGACGCTCTCATTATTTATCCGGATGCCGCTGTCTATACCTTTAAGCTCCGGCCGGAGCCAACGGACCCGACAGGTGAACCGCCAAGACAATTTTCCGTATTCTTTGCAAGATCGGACAACCGCTGGCTGATAGTCGCCGCACATACGAGCAAATATTCAGCGGAATGATAATGTAAACATGCGTGTCGAAACCATTTCCCAATGGTTCGCGTATCAACCCTCATCACAAAAAACAAGGGGATTAAAAACAAAAGGAGACACACTCATGGCACAAGAAGCGAGTGAGATGGCCGAATTTACAGGGCTCGAACCCGGTTCGTTCTGTTGGACCGAGATCGCAAGCAGCAATGCGGCCAAATGCAAGGAATTCTATTCCAACGTCTTCGGCTGGACCTTTACGGACAGCAAGGCAACGGACGGGGCTTTTGCGTATCACGAATTCTCAACAGGCGGCGGCTATCCGGCGGGCGGCCTTTACGAAATCTCAGCTGAGATGTTCGGCGAGGGCGAACTTCCGCCGCCGCACTTTATGACGTATGTCGCGGTCGATGATGTCGATGCCAACGCCGAGCTTGCAAAACAGTTGGGCGGGACGATCATTAAAGGACCAATGGACATACCGAACACCGGACGCTTTGCCATCATACAGGACCCGACGGGTGCAATGCTGGCGACATTCAAAATGCAAAGCTAGGAGGGAAGAAATGGCTGAATTTAATATTCCAAAAGCCGGCGAGGTATGCTGGCGCGAACTTAGAACAAAAAATTTGCCGGCAGCCCTCGAGTTCTATTCGAAGCTGTTCGGGTGGACGCTGGAACCATCCAAAGTGACCGGCATGGATTACAAAGAGATCATCGTTAACGGTGCGGCCGCAGGCGGCATGATGTCGATGGAGGGTGACGATTGGGGCGAAGCTCCGCCACACTGGGCAAACTACATAGCGGTGGACAATGCAGATCAGACGGCGGAAAAGATAACGGCAAACGGCGGCAGCGTCCGTGTGCCGCCATTCGACGCTCCTGGTGTCGGACGGATGGCGATGGTTGCTGACCCGTCAGGTGCGGATTTTGCGATAATTCAGTTCGCTGCGCCGGCTTGATCCTCGCGGGTTCCGGTAAACGGCAATGAATCCGGAATTATCGGGGCCGAGATAGTTCCGGTTATCGTGCCGTCTAATATTGACCCGATGATCATGAACTCGACAGTTTGACCTTGGATATCGGTATTCGCGGTGGCAGAGATCTTGTCACCGCGTACCGAACCGGCGGTTATTTCTCCGTTGCCTAAAACGGTTTCAAGCGTTCCGTTAACGGACGAACCTTCCTGGGTTATTTTTAGCGAGACGGGAACCTTCTGGCCCTGAAAATCGAGGCTCAACTTCCACTCACCACCAAAATCCGCATTCTCACCGGAATCGCTTGTTTCGTAATCTGCAATATCTTTCGGAAGGCCGTCCGTGTCGAATATCTTGATCTCCGCCGCGTACCCCTTTGCCTGCGGCAGTATCTCAGCCGCATCCCCGACGATGACGATAGCAATATCCGCGGGATGAATGTATTTTTGCGCAACGCGCCGAACGTCATCAGGTGTCACTGCGGCCACCTGGTCCCGGTAGGTTTGCAAGTAGTCGTCCGGCAGGCCGTAGAGTTCCTGAGAAACGATCAAATTCGTCAATCCTTCCTGAGTTTCCGCCCTTATCGGAAAAACGCCGGTGAGGAAATTCTTTGCGTCCGCTAGTTCCGCCGCAGCGACATCTTCGTCCCGTATGCGGTTCAACTCATAGAAAAATTCCCTTAGCGAATCGCCCGTTACGGCCGTGCGGACCTCGGCCGTGGCTTCAAAATCGCCTGCCAGCTTTTTCGCGTCGATCCGCGTGTACGCGCCGTAAGTGTAGCCCTTTTCTTCACGCAAATTCATGAAAACGCGCGATGACGCTCCGGCCCCTAGCACCTGGTTCATTACGAGGACCGGAAAATAATCGGGATCGTCGCGGCGGATGGCAAGGTTGGCAAGTACTATATTCGACTGAGCGGAGCCGGGGCGGTCAACTATAGTCAAAATCACTTTTTTGCGGGCCTCACCCAGCGTATGCCGGCCCTTTGAAACCGCTCCTCGTTCCCAATTCCCAAAATGGTCAGTGATACCGTTCAAAAGAGCTTCCCGCTCGACATCTCCGACTACGATCAAGATCGCATTGTTCGGCACAAACTGGCGACGGTGAAAGTCGGCAATTTTCCCCGATGTCAGCTTCTCAACATCCGCAGCTTTCGGCGAAACACGCGAATATGGGTGCTGTCCGTAAATAAGCCGAGCGGTCTGCTCGCTCGCCAGAAAGTTCGGCTGCGACCGCTGGAACTTGAGGTTTTCGATCGTGTTCCGGCGATAAAGGTCCAACTCGTTTTCCGGAAATGCAGGCCTGAAAACCACTTCGGCAAGCAAATTCATTATCTCGTCGTTATAAAGAGCAAGGGCCGATCCGGCGATGATCGTAAAATCGTCCGATGAGCTTGCGGAGATGCTTGCGCCCAGCCTTTCGACCTTCTCGGCAAGCTCGCGGCTCGAATAGTTTTCGGTTCCTTCCGTAAGCATCGACGCCATGGCCGACGTAAGCCCTACTAAATCCGCGGGGTCATCGGCGTCGCCCGTCGAAAAGGCAAGCCGGTAGCTGACCAGCGGCAGCCGCGAATCTTCGAAAACCACGATGCGCAGGCCGTTGTCGAGCGTCGTTTTGTAAGATTGCGGAATATTAAACGGCACCGGAGCCAGCGGGCCAGGCGCGGTTTTGCGAATAGCTTGTGTCATATTTGCTTGAGTACCTGAAATTACCGGACAGTCACCTAAAAGCGGAACCTACCCTTTTCCCGCCGGCACAACGTCGAGCAGCGCACGGTTGTCGGATTCAAGATATTCGTGTACGGCCGAACGTATCTGTTCCGGAGTTACGGCCATAAGGGTTTCCAGCTCGGTATTTATCAAATTCGGATCTCCGTCATAAAGTGCGAATTCGGCAATGCTCTGTGCCCGGCCTTGCGACGACTGCCGTTGGCGGACCATGTCATTGATCATTTGGTTGTGGAGCTTCTGCATTTCGTCCGCTGTCGGGCCGTGCTCGGCAATGTGACGGATCTCGGTCATGATCGTGTCACGGATCTTGCTCAGGTCTTTTTCCGGTTTGGGGATCGCCCCCACATAAATGCTTGACGGGCCCCGTCGCTCGTCGGTAAACCCGAAAAGCTGGATAACGCTTTCTTCACCCTTAACCAACTTTTGATAAAGCCGTGAACTTTCACCGTCGTAGAGAAGTTTTCCCGCCAGATACAGCGCATTAAATTCCGGCGACCGGCGTTTCGGAATTTTCCATCCGACCAGAAACGCCGGAAATGGAGCCAGCTTGTCCTCCCACTCCTTATAGTTATCGGCAACCTCGCGTGGTTCCTCGACGTTTATAGCAGGCGGATTGGGCTGGGAAGGAATGTCGCCAAAATAGGTCTCGACCAGATGCTTGGCAGTTTCCGTTTCAAAAGCACCCGAAAGGACCAGAACGGCGTTGTTCGGCGCGTAATAGATGCGGAAAAAGCCTTGGACGTCCTCGACCGTTGCATCATCGAGGTCCTCCATCGACCCGATGGTCGAATGAGCATTGGCAAAGTTTTTATAGATCATCGCCGCGATCAGATCGAAGATCTGCCCGTAAGGCTGATTGTCATAGCGAAGCCTCTTTTCTTCTTTCACGGCCTCGCGCTGGTTGTCCAAATTCTCCTGCGTTACCGCAAGCGAACGCATACGGTCAGATTCGAGCCACAGAGCAAGCGGCAGTTCACTTGCCGGAAGCGTTTCAAAATAATTGGTCCGCTCGCTTGAGGTGGTGCCGTTCATCGTGCCGCCGGCCTTCATGATGTATTGAAAATGCTCGGCTTTTTTCACATTCTCGGAACCCTGAAACATCATGTGCTCGAACAAATGTGCAAAGCCGGTGCGGCCTTCGCGTTCGTTACGCGAGCCTACGTCGTAGTAAACCGCAAGGGCGACGACCGGCACCGAATCATCCCGGTTCAGGACTACGCGAAGCCCGTTGTTAAGAGTATATTGCTCGATTTCGAGCGGCGGAAGGTTGAATTTATCGGACATATTTCAGAGTTCAGAGTTAAAGCTTTAACTTGCTCTTCTTTCATGCACTGATCGTTCGTTTACTGAATTATCAAAACATTTCATCGATCAAAAATCAAAAACCCGCTCACAGTTCAACCGATTAAGCGATCTTTTCCACCTCGGCCTTTTGATTCTCGCGGGCAATGGCGTAAAGCGCGGATTTTACCTGAAAGGGCGTCATCTCAGGGTGTTTTTCAAGAAGCAGGGCAATTACGCCGACGATGTGCGGACACGCGAAGCTGTTGCCAGTCAGGTTTCGATAGCCGCCGCCAAGCCACGGAGTGCGGACGTTGACCCCGGGTGCGGTAAGTTCTATGACCTCTCCAAAATGAAACCCAAAATTGAGCGGGTCGGTCTCAGTGCTTTTTATCACGGAAATAAGCGACGATGAAAACACGGATGGAAAGCTTGGATGCGGAAGGTTATTCGCCGCTGCAACCACAATGCAGCCGGCCTGATAGGCACGGTCAAGCAAATCATGCAGGGGAGAAAAGAACTGCGGCTTCGTTGTGCCAAGACTGAGATTGATGACCTGGAAACGCCGCTTGATCGCGTATTCGAGACCGGCCAAAAACGCCTGCCCGTCGCCAAGCCCCGCCGAACCCAGCACCTTTATGCTTGAAAGCTGGGTATCGGGAGCAATTTTTGCGATTATACCCGCGCATGCCGTTCCGTGCCCGGCCGAATCGCCGGTGTCTGACGGGTCGAAAACGATCCGTTTATTGTCCACACGGGCTTCGACCGATTCGACAACACGGCCTTTGAGATCCGGGTGATCAGTATCGATCCCGCTGTCAACGATCGCCACGCGGACACCGAGTCCGGTTGCCGAACGCCAATCTTCAGCGAGGTGCAGAAACCGCGCCGAAGGGCCGGATTCAAACTGCGAAACGGTGGTCATAGCGATCACTAAAGCGTCAGATAACTTGTTTCACTTTTGCTGTCGGAGTACCGAACGATGGATTCGAGCAAATCCTTGCAGATCACTCGTTCCGCTTCACCGCGGCTGGCGACATCGCGAATCAGCACGGCCAGATCCATCATTTCGCGATGGGCGGCTGAATCGCGCAGGCCATGCAGCCATTCTCTGACCTCGGTTATGTCGTTCGTCGAATCGTCGGCCAGGACTTTTTCGCCCAGATCGCGAAAAAGCTTGGCCGATTCATAGGCATTGACCAACGCCGCGATCGCTTCGGCGAAAGCCGCGGCACGGTCCATCTCATCGGGGGTAAATGGTTCGAATGGGGGCGTTCCGCGGCGGTTTATATACTCAAGAACGCCGATGACCTCGCCCCCGTGGCTCAGCGGGGTCGCAAGGATCATCTGGGTTGAATAGCCGGTCCGTTTATCCACTTCCGAATAAAAGGAACTTTCTTCTCCGACGTCGGACACGGCCATCGGCTGGCCGGACGAAAGCACAAAGCCAGCAATTCCCTTTCCCGCCGGGATCTTTATATTGATCAACTGCTCGGCGACTTTGCCTATTGCGGAAAGGAATCGCAAATCACCTTCATCGCCGTCCCGGATCAGCACCGACGCCTCTTCGGAATTCAACTCGGCGGCGGAAAGCTCCAGCATCTTTGCGAGCGATTGTGTGAGCGGCTCGGTCAGAATATTTGCAATGTCAACGGTCTCGATCAACCGCTGTAATTTTGCCGGAAGATCGTGTCCGTTCAAATTTGTCATCCTCTAATTTTCGCTGAAAAAGAGCGGATTATCAACAGCGGCAAGACGGTCGCCATGGTTGCTGGAAACCGGGCGTTATTCGACGTTTACTCAGGCCAAACGGATCAGAAGTGCAGTCGATCCCCTTATGGTTTTGGGGCGTCCAGGTACCCGTATTCTCAGGGGGCGGAGAATCAATATGGCTTTTCGTAAATTAACCTGTCTTGCGGCATTATTATGCCTTGTTCAGCTAACCGCAAGTCAGGACAAGCCATTTTCGCAAATTCCGGGAACGGGCGGCACCGATCCGTTCACTGTATCGGAGGGCAGTTCATTCTCAGCCTCGGGCCAGGCGGCAAAAGGCAGCCACCCGCGCGGCGGACTTATACGAAAGGAGACGGTAGAGGCGGATGTCGCCGAAGCTCGTGAGATCATCGAAAAGAACTATGCGTCCGCGGCAACGCTTCGGCGAGACGCGTTGACCGAATCCGCGATCGCGTCGATGCTGAAGGTCCTCGATCCGCACTCGAACTATTACAGCCCATCGGAATTCCAGGATCTGCTTGGCGAGCACCAAAGCGAGTATTCCGGAACCGGCTCATCGATCGCTGCCTTTGAGAGAAACGGCAGGATCGACACCTTCGTCATCTCAACATTTCCAGATTCCCCCGCAGCCAAGGCAGGGATGCGTTTTGGCGACCGTATAATTGTCGTTGACGGCCGGAACGTGGTTGGCGAATCACCTGACGTCATCCGCGACCTGGTCCGCGGACGACGCGGGACAGTGGCCCGGATAACGGTGGAACGTGCCGATAGCGGACTGTTTGAGACGCTCGAGATGAAACGGGACCGCGTTCACGAACCGGCCGTGCCCAAGGGTTTTCTGCTAAAGGGAAACGTCGGCTACATCGACCTTTCCAATGGTTTCAGCAATTCAACATTCAACGAATTCGAAACGGCATTTGCCGATCTCAAGCGTCAGGGCGTTTCGACGCTTGTCCTGGACCTTCGCGGAAACGGCGGAGGCATCCTGGAACAGGCTATAAAGGTGGCCGAAAAGTTTCTGCCGGCCGGGAGCACGATAGTTTCGCAACGCGGGCGTTATTCCGGAGACACCAGATTATGGCTGGCGGGTAAACCGAAGCACGAATCGCTGCCGCTTGTCGTGTTGGTAGATGAATATACTGCTTCCGCATCCGAAGTGCTGGCCGGGGCATTACAGGACAATGACCGTGCTTTGATAGTCGGTGAAAAAACTTTCGGCAAGGGCCTGGTACAAAGCGTGCTGAATCTGCCCGACGGTGCGGGGCTTACGCTTACGGCGGCGCGTTATTACACCCCGACCGGCCGCTCGATACAGCGGGACTATTCCGAAACCGGCTTGTACGACTATTTCCATCATCGCCAGGCCGCCGAGATCGGACGTTCTGCCTATGCGGCCCGGACGCTGACGAACCGTGTTGTGTATGGCGGTGACGGCATCACGCCGGACGCCGCGGCTGTGAAAGCTCTGCTTTCGTATGAGAATATGCCGCTGCTGGACCCTATATTCTTCTTTTCCCGCGAAATGCTGAGCCGGCAAAGCGAGGAAAAGAGAGCAGGCCAGGGCATTCGACAAAGGATCCTCTCCGATGAACAGGTTATTGACGACGCGATGATGAAGCAATTCTACGATCTTGCTGCAAGCGACAGCGGTTGGGCAAAACTGCGTCCGGTCCTCAAAAAAGAAGATTCGTTCGTCCGCTCGATGATCCGATACTATCTTTCGATGGCAACCGTCGGTACGGGAATGGCAAACCGCGTTAAGATCGAGGCCGACCCACAGGTCGCCCAGGCTGTCCGTCTCCTGCCCCAATCGGCCCAGCTCTCCGCAGCCGCCCAAAAAGCGCGGCTGATGCCAAGAAAAGAAAAAAGCCCGTTGAGTCTGGTTCTCAACGAGCAAAGGTAGAAACAGGAGGAATTAGAAAGACGACCCGCCGCAATGTCGGCAATTCAACTTTCCGGATCCAAATCAAGTGATGCCCTTAGCGACCCT
>JBGTJP010000009.1:0-19430 GCA_041745075.1 Pyrinomonadaceae bacterium
TAGTCATTTCGATCCGCGAGAAGCGGGAGAAAGTAGTGTGACGCATTTCGGCGAGGCAAGCCCTCGCCGCCCTGCGAAATAGCCAATTGAGACAATGCCCCGACGAAGAAAACAAGACGACAAAACACCGGACCTTTTTAATCTCGAGGACCGTTTGAGAACTGCCGTCTGCGTTCCTGCGATCAGGGCTGAATTCAAGAAATGGCGCGATGGCGGATATAAAGGTGTTACGGACACGACAAATGAGTTATTGAACTTCTGGTTTCATACCGATCACCAGCTTGCCAACGGCCAAACTTTCAAATTCCACGACGCTCAGCGCGAAGCCATCGAAACTCTCATTTACATTTTCGAGGTCGCGAAAGTAAGAGATCGCACCGGACTTCTTGAGACATATGCAAAAAACGTCCCCGATCTTCGCTTGCCGCAATATGACGAATTTGCTCGATATTGCCTGAAAATGGCAACCGGAAGCGGCAAAACTTTGGTCTTTGCTTTGGCTGTCGTGTGGCAGTTTGCAAATTATCTTCGCGGCGGAGCTGAATACGCAAATAACTTTCTGATCCTTGCTCCGAACGTGATCGTTTTTGACCGGCTGAGATCGGATTTCGAGAGCGGCCAAATATTTCGCACGCTGCCGCTGATCCCGAAACACATCGAGTGGTTTTGGGAAATGGAATACTACATGCGCGGCGACACCGAGCGGACGAACAGCGAGGGAACGCTTTATCTTTCAAACATTCAGCAGTTTTACGAACGTCAATCGAGATCGGCAAATGCGGAAACCGATCCGATGACGGCAATGCTCGGTTCAGCGCCGCCAGCCGCCAAAACCGAGATCACCGATTTTGACGACCGGCTCGCAAAACGCGACGGTTTGGTGATGGTTTTGAACGACGAAGCACATCACACGCACGACGAAGACAACGAATGGAACAACACCGTTCGGAAACTTCATGAACGGAAACCGGTTGTCGCACAGCTTGATTTCTCGGCCACGCCGCGGTACAGCAAAGGCAGCCTGTTCGCATGGACGATCTACGATTACCCGCTAAAGCAGGCAATTCTTGACGGAATCGTAAAACGGCCGATCAAGGGCGTTTCCAGGATCGAAGAAGCGAGGTCGGATATCGCAAATATCCGGTATGAAGGATTTTTGACCGCTGGCGTTCAGCGTTGGAAGGAATACGCGGAACAACTGGAACCGCTGAAGAAAAAGCCGATCCTGTTCGTGATGATGAACAGCACGCAGCAGGCCGATGACATCGGCGACTGGCTGCGGACGAAATATCCATCGGAGTTCGGCGGCGACAAAACGCTGATAATCCACACCGACCGGTCGGGTGACGTTTCCAAAAAAGACCTGGACGCGGCCAGGAAAACGGCGCGCGATGTGGATCACGATCAAAGCCCGGTAAACGCGATAGTTTCCGTGCTAATGCTTCGCGAAGGCTGGGACGTTCAGAATGTGACCGTTGTTGTTGGCCTGCGGCCGTACTCGGCAAAGGCAAATATTTTGCCCGAGCAAACCATCGGACGCGGCCTTAGGCTGATGTTCCGCGCCCTTGCGGGCCAGTACCAGGAACGCGTTGACATAATCGGCAACAAGGCCTTTATGGAATTTGTCGAGGACCTTGAAAACCTTGAGGATATAAAGCTCGACACGTTCCAGATCGGCAAGGACAAGCTGACGATCCTGACCATTCAGCCGGTGGACGAGAAAAAAGACATGGACATCGGCATACCCGACATTTCGCCCGTGCTGGGCCGTAAGCAGTCGCTGGCAGAGGAAATTTCCAGGCTTGATGTTATGGCGTTCAGGGTCAACAAGCTGCCGATGAAGCAGGCGGAGCTGGAAGAAACCAGGACTTTCGTCTATGAAGGCCGCGATATTTTGACCGACGAAAAGCTGCTGGAACGCGAGTACAAGATCCCGCCCGTACAGACGGCCGAGGAAGTGATCGGGTATTATGCCCGCCGGATCTCCCAGAACATCAAACTGCCGTCGCAGTTCTCGGTGCTTGCACCGAAGGTGCGCGAATTCTTCGAACGCAAAGCGTTCGGGGAAACAGTGGATCTGACCGGGCCTCACGTCATACGCGCAATGTCCAGCAATATAGCAAGTTTTGTCGTCCTGAATGTTTTTGAAAAGGTACTGCGTGACGTGATCGTTGAAGAAAAAACGCCCGAGCTGATCTCTTCCAGCCGATTCCTCTCCGAAACCCTTCCGTTCCCAACCTCAAAGAAGGTTTGCGAATCGAAGAAGACGATTTTCAACTTCGTTCCCTGCGATAACGAATTCGAAAGGTCCTTTGCGAACTGCCTGGATAAATGGGCTGACATTGAAAAGTTTGCAAAGCTTCCCGATCAATTCGGATTCTCGATCCAGTACACAGATACGCGCGTCAACATTCGAAACTATTTCCCGGATTTCATCGCTGTTGCGGCGGATGGCACCAAGTGGGTGATCGAAACGAAAGGCCGCGAGGATCTGGACGTAAGATTAAAGGACAACGCCGCAATATTATGGTGCCTGAACGCCTCGGAGCTAACCAACGAAAATTGGCGCTATCTAAAAGTCGGGCAAAACGATTTTGAAACGCTGCACCCTGAAAGTTTTGAGGAAATGGCAGCCGCGACGATACCACCGCATCCTTCGAGTAAGCCTAAAGTTCTCCGGTTCGCAGTTGTTTTTTGGTAAAGATCGGGGTTGTGTTTCTGAGATCGAGGATCAGGCGGCGATCGTCGGTTATCTCGGGCGTGAGCATCTTGTGGGTTACCGCGAATCGGATGCCGAAGTAGCGGCAGAATGAGAGGGCGTACACGCGATAGTCTGTGCGGTTGTACCTGATCGGATAGGCTTCCGCGGCACGGAAATCGGCCGGTTCGACGGCGATCTTATCCTGATCGCGATTGTAGTAAAGAAGAACGGCGGTCGGTTTGTCCATTAATTTGTAAACAGCCGCGTTCATCAACAAAAGCCCGCGGTGGTTAAGCGTAACGTGCAGCCGGTCGTCAATGGCCCTGAACGGCCCGCCGTGATATCTCTCCCATCCTCTTTCAAGCGGCGTCATAACATTTCATCTCCTGTTCGTGTCTCATTTCGCAACGAGCGTTGCATAGATTACACAATGTTGCACATCCTGTCAAGGGATTTTGATCTTCGGTAGTGGGTTATTTTGAAATTCTGCGGTTTCTCCGCTTTGTGAACTTCGTGTCCGCCCTTCGTGCCCTTCGTGTTTGGGCTTTTCTTTATAAGGTCATCGCAATTTTCAGAACGCCTAAAATGCATTGCTGTCGGAGCTATCACTCCCGGCACCACCGCTACCGCTGCGTTTTCGGCGACCAAACCGGTTCCGAAAAAAGATCCTCTTTTTGCCTTCGTTTTAGGACGTTGTGGATATTAACCCCGGCTTTTTGTTCAAACCGTGGAGTGCAAAAGGCAGGCATTTGCAGGTCTATAAGAAAAAGGTCCCCAAAACTTTGAGAGCACCAACACGCCTGGCCGTTTGATTAACGGGGCCAATTGCTTGATAATCAATGGTTTTGGAACCTACTCGGCCTTATAGCAAGGCGAGTCCCAGTGCCCTCTTATAATGTGATCTTGTACCGAAAGCAGGTTTCGGGGACGTTGGGGATTGTTAACAAAGAAGACGATATGAACAGTTACGTAATTTATCTGGCACCCGCTTTGGGGATCTTGGGGTTGGTGGTGATGGCGTTTAAGTCGGCCTGGGTTTCTAAGCAGGATGCGGGCGACGCTAAGATGCAGGAGCTGGCCGGGCATATTGCCGACGGCGCGATGGCGTTTTTGAAAGCCGAATGGAAAGTGCTCAGCATTTTTGTATTATTCACGGCGCTTTTGCTGGCCTATTCCGGAACGATCCATGAGGTGAACGGCAAGCAGATCCATTCAAGCTGGGTCATCTCGATCGCGTTTATCATCGGTGCGGTGTTTTCCGCCACGGCGGGTTACATCGGGATGAAGGTCGCGACCAAGGCAAATGTCCGCACAACGCAGGCGGCCCGGACAAGTTTGAAGCAGGCCCTGAAGGTGTCGTTCACCGGCGGAACTGTGATGGGGCTGGGTGTAGCCGGCCTTGCGGTTTTGGGTCTCGGCGGGCTGTTTATCGTATTTCTTTCGCTGTTCGCCGATCTGGGCGTAAACCAGGTCAGAACGGCTATTGAAGTTTTGACTGGCTTCTCGCTGGGAGCTGAATCGATCGCGCTATTCTCGCGCGTCGGTGGCGGTATCTATACAAAAGCGGCCGACGTCGGCGCCGATCTGGTCGGCAAGGTCGAGGCGGGAATCCCCGAGGACGATGTCCGCAACCCCGCCACGATCGCGGATAATGTAGGAGACAACGTAGGCGATGTCGCTGGAATGGGTGCCGATCTTTTTGGTTCGTATGTGGCGACGATACTGGCAACAATGGTGCTGGGGCAGGAGATCAGGGTGGCGGACGCCTTTGGCGGGATGTCGCCGATCCTTTTGCCTATGGTGATCTGCGGGCTGGGTATTGTTTTCTCGATAATCGGAATGCTTTTCGTGACGATCAAGGACGAGAGATCGAGCGTGCAGAATGCGTTGAACATCGGAAATTGGTCTTCGATGCTGCTGACCGTGATCGCGTCTTTCTTTGTCGTAATGTGGCTGCTGCCCGACGGGCCGATCACTTCGCGGACGTCTACGTTCAGCAAATGGGGCGTTTTTGCGGCCATCGTCGTCGGAACCATCGTCGGAGCGATAATGAGCGTCGTCACCGAATATTACACGGCGATGGGCAAAAAACCTGTGCTCTCGATCGTGCGGCAATCCTCGACCGGCCACGCAACGAACATCATCGGCGGTCTGGCCGTCGGGATGAAATCGACCGTTATTCCGATCTTGACGCTGGCCGCCGGAATTATGGCGTCGTATTATTTTGCCGGATTGTACGGCGTGGCGATCGCGGCGGCGGGCATGATGGCGACGACCGCGATGCAGCTTGCGATCGATGCATTCGGGCCGATCGCGGATAACGCCGGCGGGATTGCCGAGATGAGCCAATTGCCGCCGGAAGTCCGCGAGCGTACGGACAATTTGGACGCGGTCGGCAACACGACGGCGGCGACGGGTAAAGGATTTGCGATCGCTTCGGCGGCGCTGACATCGCTGGCATTGTTCGCCGCTTTCGTCGGTATTGCCGGTATCGACCGGATCGATATTTACAAAGCGAATGTGCTGGCCGGTCTGTTTGTCGGCGGGATGATCCCGTTCATCTTCTCGGCGTTGTGCATCCAGGCCGTCGGTAAGGCAGCGATGGATATGGTGGAGGAGGTGAGGCGGCAGTTCCGCGAAATTCCGGGCATTATGGATTACACCGCTCAGCCGGAATACGAGAAATGTGTCGCTATCTCGACGAAGGCATCGCTCCGCGAAATGATGATGCCGGGTGCAATTGCTTTAATTACGCCGGTGCTCGTCGGGTTTACGTTCGGCCCTGAAGTTTTGGGCGGATTATTGGCGGGCGTCACCGTATCAGGCGTGTTGATGGGCATCTTTCAATCAAACGCAGGCGGTGCGTGGGACAACGCGAAAAAATCATTCGAAAAAGGCGTGCTGATCAACGAAGAAATGGTCTTCAAAGGCTCGGAATCGCACAAGGCATCTGTAACAGGAGACACCGTAGGCGACCCGTTCAAAGACACCTCAGGGCCGTCGATGAATATCCTCATCAAATTGATGTCGATCGTGTCCCTGGTAATCGCACCATATATCGCCGGGATTGGTCAATAAAACCATACAACTAAAGGGATGATCGATTTGGTTGAGTTGTCAGTCGTTTGGTGGTAATGTGGCGGCATTATGAAACATCAAATTCTGGTTTCTGTCTTTCTCTCATTTGTGTTCTTTTTCGTTGGACTTGGCAATATTGCGGCGCAGGAGGGCGAGTCGGTTGGCGTGGCGGGCGGCGGAGTGTTGGTTAAGGGCTGGACCGGGCAGATCGACGCCAAGGAGAAGGCCGCGGGGCTTACGCTAAAGAGCGCTAAAATTGCCAAAGAAGGCAAAGCCCTGCACGTTACGACCGGCCCGGCAGTGACCTATTGGAACCCGGCGAATGTTGCAAAGGGAGACTACACCGTAAGTGCGACGTTTCTTGAGCCAAAGTACATGAGCATCAACGACCACCCGCATCCTTACGGGATCATGATCGCCGGCAACGACCTGGGCACGGATCAGCATAGCTATTTGTACTGTGCGGCTTATGGCAATGGCAATTTCATTGTCCGGGGTTTTGGCCCGGCGCCATTTCAGATGAATGGCCCACGCCCAGCCGCCGACCCCGCCGTAAACAAGGCAGCCGGCGTTGGCCAACCGGTAACCCAGGAGATCGCGATCACGGTAAAGGGCGACCAGGTGTCGTGCTCAATCAACAAAAAGGTCGTCGCAAGCTATGACAGATCCGCGCTCGTAACCGCAGGCAAACTAAAATCAACCGACGGAATCTACGGCATCCGCTTCGCACATAACACCGACGCAACCGTAACCAATTTCAAGAAAACTAAAGCGCCGTGATTTTGCGATCGAAAGCCCGCATGCTCTTGCCGAAAACGCTCATAGGCGCGAGATCGTATATGCTGCGTGAAACGCCGCCAGAGCTTAAAGGGTAGATCGGGCTCCATTTCCAAAAAAAACCTTACTTTACGGTCATCTCAAACCTGCATAAAATCTCCTTGCCTAATCTTTTTTCTACGCACCTATTGCCGCTTTTGGCTTTATCCTTTATGGTTTAAGCTAATCACCTCACCGTAAAAGCAAATGGCGGACGATTTTAAGAAAGGTACGACTCTGGGTCAATACCAGATAGTCAAAAAGCTCGGTTCGGGCGGGATGGGAGAGGTCTATCTGGCGGACGATACCAAGCTCGGGCGAAGAGTTGCGATCAAGTTTCTGACGGCTGAATTCAGCAAGGATTCGGACCTCCTGAATCGATTCGTGCAGGAGGCAAAGGCCGCGTCCGCCCTAAATCATCCGAACATCCTCACGGTTTACGAGATCGGACAACTCGACGATATGCACTATATAGCGACCGAGTTCATCGACGGCAAGACATTACGCGAACGGATGAAGCAGCGGCTGACATTTGACGAAACGCTGTCGATCGTCGTTCAAACCGCCGAAGCTTTGTCGGCCGCGCATCAGGCCGGGATCGTTCACCGCGATATCAAACCCGAAAACATAATGGTCCGTCCGGACGGCTATGTTAAGGTGCTTGATTTTGGATTGGCCAAACTGACCGAACTAAACAGCTCCGGCGATGACGACGCGACAAAAAAACTTGTGAAAACGAACCCGGCGTGATCATGGGCACGGTTGCTTATATGTCGCCCGAGCAGGCTCGCGGCAAAAGTACCGACGCGCGATCCGACGTATTTAGTTTTGGCATCGTGCTTTACGAAATGCTGACCGGAAAGGTACCATTTACCGGCGAAACGATGACGGACACCTTGTCGTCGATCATCAGTGTCGAGCCGCAGAAAATAACCAGCCTGGCCCCGCACCTTCCGCCCGAATTGCAGCGGATCGTCCAGAAGACCCTGAAGAAAAAGCGCGATCAGCGGTATCAATCGACCCGCGACCTTCTCGTCGATCTCAAGGAATTACGCGACGAGCTTCACGTCGAGGCAAAGCTGGAACAAACGGCGATCCCGAATCGGCCGGAGACGGGCCAGACGAGTGCTCCGCGCTATTCGACAAGTTCGGGCAGCAGTACAAAAGACTCGCTTTTGTTAACTGAATTTGAGAATACGACCGGAGAGGCGATTTTCGACCAGACCTTAAAAATGGCGCTTGCATTTTCGCTTGCACAATCGCCGTTTCTGGATATCGTTCCCGATTCAAAGGTCAGCCAGACGCTGCGGCTTATGGGGCGAAAACCGGATGAGCGCGTGACAAAGGAATTGGGTGAAGAGATCTGCATGCGGCAGAACCTGAAAGCCTTTATCTCAGGGACAATATCGGGTTTTGGCGAGATATACGTATTGACGCTAGAGGCGGTCAACGCCCGCACCGGTGAAAGCCTCGGACGCGAGTTCGAGCAGGTCGATTCACGTGAGGAAGTACTTAACGCTCTTGGACGGGCGGCTACGGGAATTCGCGAAAAACTTGGCGAAAGTTTAAGTTCGATAGAAAAATTCAATGTTCCCGGCGAGTCTATTACCACCTCTTCGCTCGAGGCATTGAAGATCTTTGTTCTCGGTCGCGAACAGGTCGTCAACGGTAAACAGCTTGAGGCGATCCCGTTCTACAAGAAGGCGCTTGAGATCGACCCCAAGTTCGCGCTTGCGTACACCGAGCTGGCGGTTGTTTACCGAAATACCGATCAATGGAATTCGGCCGCGGAAATGAGCGAGAAAGCCTATGAGCTCAGGGAAACCGTCAGCGAGACGGAAAGGCTGCGGATCATCTATTACTACCACAATTTTGTAGCCGGAGAGATGGACAAGGCCACCGACACGCTTGAACTGTGGCGAAACACTTATCCGAATTTTGTCGTTTCGTACGTAAGCCTTTCGGATTCGTATGAAAGGCTTGGGCAGTCGGAAAAAGCGATCGGCTTTGCACGGCAGGGCCTGAAGCTGGACCCGAATTACGCGACGATATATATGAATTTGTTGGAGTCGCTGGTTTCCATGGGCCGATACGACGAGGCAAAGGATACCGCCCGCCAGGCGTTTGAAAGAAAACTGGATGGCGATTATTTTCATTTGTTTCCGTATGTGATCGCGTTTATCGAGGGTGACGAAGCGGGCATGGCCGAGAATCTTAGTTGGTTTTCAGGCCGTGACGATGAATATCTTGCGCTGGACCTGCAGGCCGGAACAGCCGGGTTTAAGGGCCGGTGGCGGACGGCACAGGATTTTTCCAGACGCGCTATCGATCTTGCAAGCCGCAGCAACGCCCGCGAGGTCGCGGCCAAATTTGCCGCCGAACAGGCCCTTAGAATCGTTTTTTGGAGTTCGGGAACCGGCCTGCCCAAAAACGACGACAATCAGCTAAAAACCGTTTTGAAGGCCCAGACAAATAAAGCATTGAACCTGGAAAAAGGAAAAGAGATTCAGCTGCGTACGGCCCTTGCCATGGCCGCGGCGGGGAATGCGGAAGAGGCAAACTCGGTCGCCGATGAATTGGCGGCATCCAGTCCCAGGGGACACGCTTCTGAATCAACTTTGGCTGCCGACGATCAAGGCCGCCCTTTTATTGCACGATGGAAAGGCCAAGGAAGCGATCGAAGAACTCGAGATCACCGAACGTTTGGAGCGGGCCGCGGAGTTTTATCCGCAATATACTCGCGGCCTGGCTTACCTGAATCTTAATAAGGCAAAACAAGCGTCCCGCGAATTCGATAAGATCGTGAATCGCCGCGGAGAAGGACCGCTTTCGTCCGTTTATCCGCTTGCCCAACTCGGCAAGGCCCGGGCGACCCGTGATAAGGCGGAATATGAAAAGTTTTTTGAGCTTTGGAAAGATGCCGATCAGGACATGCCCGCCCTCGTCGCCGCTCGGGCCGAGCTTGAAACGCTCGACTAGGCCGCCCGTCGTACAAGTCTCGGCCGTATTCAACGGTTTGCCGTGCGACATCTAAACCGTCATTAACTTAATAAACCGCTCAAACAAATACTCCGAATCATGGGGTCCTGGAGCGGATTCGGGGTGGTATTGGACTGAGAAAACGGGGAGGGTTTTGTGGCGGAGGCCGGCGACGGTTTGGTCGTTTAGGTTTATGTGGGTGACCTCGATGTCGGCTGGCAAGCTGTCGGCGGCGACGGCGAAGCCGTGGTTGTGGGCGGTTATTTCTATTTTGCCGGTGGTCAGGTCTTTGACGGGCTGGTTGCCGCCGCGGTGGCCAAATTTTAGTTTATAGGTTTCGCCGCCAAAGGCCTCGCCGATCAACTGATGGCCGAGGCAGATGCCGAACATTGGCACCCGCGATCCGGTGAGTTTTCGGATCTCGTCAACGACCGTTTTCATTGAAGACGGGTCGCCGGGGCCGTTTGAAAGGAAGATGCCGTCGGGTTTGAGGGCGAGCACGTCCGCGGCTGAGGTATCTGACGGGACGACTGTGATGCGGCAGCCCTTTTTCGAGAACTCCCGAAGAGAATTTGTCTTGACGCCGAAATCATAGGCTACGATATGATATTTTGGTTCCGCAAAGGGTACATTCCCAGCGGCCCGCGTTGCCACCTTGTCTTCGAAATCCGCAGTGGGCACACTCCCTACCGGTCGTGTTTCCGCCCTGTATTCGAACTGCGCTTGGATCGTGACGGCGGAGGCTAGCTCGCGGTTTTGCATATCGGGCGATTCGAGGACCTTTGCGAGAAGGGTTTTGGCGTTGAGATCGACGGTCGAAATGCCGGCACGCATTGCGCCTTTGTCTCGAATGTGGCGGACGAGAGCACGGGTGTCGATATGCTCAAGGCCGACGATGTTGTTGCGGACAAGATATGAGTTGAGCGATTCTGTCGAGCGCCAGTTTGAGGCGATACCGCTGGCTTCGCGGACGACGAGGCCTTCGGCCCATGGTTTTCGCGATTCAATGTCATCCTCGTTCACGCCGTAGTTCCCGATCAGCGGATAGGTCATGCAGATGATCTGGCCGGCATAGCTTGGGTCGGTGAGTATCTCCTGATAGCCCGACATCGACGTGTTGAACACCATTTCGCCAAAGCACTCGCCGTCGGCGCCAAACGACGCACCCTTGAAAGTGCGCCCGTCTTCGAGAACAAGGATCGCTTTTTTCGAAAATTCCATTCGGAAAGAATTCTAACACGTACAGGCTGGAAGCGCAGGCGCCCTCGCCTGCATGAGCGTGAAACGCGAACAACCCGCAAGAATGTTCGGCAACCGGCAGGACGACGTTGATTCGCCGCCGAAAAGCGGGCGGCGAGCAGGCGAGGGCGCCTGCGTTCCCAGGAAGGCGAGGGCTCCTAGGTTCCCAGAAAGGCGGCCCGGTCTTCCACGGACTTATTCTTCACCTTTTAGTTCTTCGAGGGTTTTGGTTTCCGGCACGTCGTATTCGCCGTGTTCGAGAAAGCCGGCTTTTGAGGGCTGCCAGTAGCGAAAGAATGCCTTTCCGTAGATGTATTTTTCAGGCACGAGGCCCCAAAAGCGGGAATCGGACGAGTTATCGCGATTGTCACCCATCACGAAGTAATAATGCAGATCCACGGCCTTAACAACGTTCTCCCGCAGATTTTGATTGTGGATATTGTCGATATATGGTTCGTTCAGCTCGAGGCCATTTATAAAAACCTTGCCGTTTCGGATCTCGACGGACTCGCCCGGCAGGCCGATGACGCGCTTTACATAGCTTTTGTCGGGGTCGCTCGGATACCAGAAAACCACGATGTCGCCGCGTTCGATATGGCCCCAGCTTACGCTTCTGAATTTGTAATAAACAAGCTTGTTTACAAGCAGGCGTTCGCCGTCGTGCAGCTGCGGCAGCATCGATGTTCCTTCGACCACGACCGGCTGGACCGCAAAGACCCCGAGAAGAATAAAGACGACAATGATAAGGAAAACGTCACGCACCAGCCGCAAACTTTCGAACCAAAGTCCTTGCCTTGATTCGCGTCGGGCCTCGACAATATCGATGTCGGGATCGTCTTTTGTCGAAACCATTCCAAACTCTATCTGGTTTTTCTTACGAAAATCAAACATAATCCAAGTGTGTTCGTCTTACGCAAAAGCCGTCATTGCGGGGGCCTTTGACCATTTTAAAGTTACATTTGCAGGAATTATTTGTCAAAGTATTTTCTCGAGTCCTTTGAAAAACCTATGGGGTCATGAATAGCCGTAGATTTTTGTTCGGAATAGGTGAAAAATGATAGATTTTAAGTGATAGATTCAGAGTTTTTCTTCCAATTTTCATTATTCAGAAATACATATGAACACCGAAATCAGATCAATGTTCCCGGCACTTTCGAAATACACGTACTTGAACAGCGCCGCTGTTTCGCCCATCCCCAGCATTTGTATAGATGCAGTAAACAAACAATTGGATGACGTTTCTTTGAACGGGTCGAACAATTACTCGGAATGGGTAGCGACAAAGAACCGCGCCCGCGTACTGGCGGCCGGAATGCTGGGCGTAAGGGCCGAACAGATCGCGTTTATGCGCAACACGTCGGACGGGTTTGCGGCGGCCGCGAACGGTTTGGATTGGAACGCGGACGACAATATCGTCAGTTTCGAGCATGAATTCCCCGCCAACTTTTACCCGTGGCGGATGGTGCGCGACCGCTTTGGCGTAGAACTTCGCCTGTGCCCGCAACGCGACGGGCGGATAGACCTGGAAGAATTTATTGGGCTGATCGACGGAAACACAAAGGTCGTAGCTATTAGCTCGGTCCAGTTCGGATCGGGTTTCAGGGCCGATCTTGAACGAATCGGCCGGGCGGCGCGCGGCGTGGATGCATTGTTTGCGGTTGACATTATTCAGGGCCTTGGCCAGTTTGGCTATGATCTGCCGGCTCAGTTCGTCGATATTGCTTCGGGAGCGAGCCATAAATGGCTGTGCGCGCCGGAAGGCTGTGGCATCCTTTATGTTTCAGACAGGGCAAGAGACCGTGTGGAACCGACATTTGTCGGCTGGATCAGCGTTGAAACGCCCTGGGATTTTGGCGACCGGGCACAGGCATTCAAACCGAACGCACTTGCCTGGGAGAGCGGCACCGGCGCATCATCGCTGTTTTACGGGCTGGAGCAAAGCCTGAAATTGCTGACGGAAACGGGCCTCGACAAGATCGAGACCCATCTGGAAGGACTGACGGATATATTGTGCGATTCGCTTGGCCCAAAGGATTACGATATCGTCAGTTCGCGGCGGCCGGGTGAAAAATCGGCCATCGTTTGCATCAAACATCGCGGCGGCGTGGACTGCAATACCGTCGCCGAACATCTGATGGCAGAAAATATAGTTGTAAGCCCCCGAAATGATGTGATCCGCATCGCACCCCACTTTTACAACAATGAAGGGGATATCGAACGTTTGATCTCAGTGCTGCCGTGAGGCGGTCAGGGGTTACCGAAGAACCCGGTCGCTCCCGCACCCGGTTCGGACAAGCCGTCCAGATTCAGACGCGTAAGGCCGCCGGCATCGGAATATGCTGTTCGGGTGGTCCGCTGATGTTCGCGGAAACGATAGAAAATGAACCCGGTGATCAGGCCGCATATGATCGACAGGCCAATACCGCCGGTGATCCACAGGACCGTTGAAATAAATATGTCACGCGTGGTTGTGACGAAATATCGCTCGATCTTTTTTAGCAGGAACGGATCTTCGCCCAGCCATTGAACTGACTTTTCGTATTTTACCTGGTCTATTAAGGCGACCGCCGTTTCGGCGTCCACCGCGTCAAATACAAAAACGTTGTAGTTGCCGACCCGTCGATAGACGGTGGATGGGTCAGGCTCGGCTGCCAGCCCGTTCAAGACTTTCGAATCGGCGTCAGACGAGCCCTGTGGGTTGGTGAATTCGACGATCAGAAGTTTGCCGGCCCGATAATTAGCCGTTACAGCCTCGGTCCCGCCGGAAAATTCTATCTGATCGAGTAATGGCCGGCCGGGAAGCGCATTCCTGAGATCGGCGGAATTGTTGACGAAAACCGTGCTCGATCGAACATTCTGCCATTCGGGCAAATGCTTGATAAGAACGGGCAGGCCGTCGTCATCAGAGACCTCCAGGCTTCGAGCCGGGGGCGGCGCATCGGTTTGCGCGGCGAACGTTGAGAAAAAGCAAAAAAGGGCAAAAAACGGGAGGGAAATTCTAAAAGCCATTCGGTTCATTTCATATGGGCCGGTTAAACCGGAATACTGGGTGCCAAAAATGGAATCTTAATAATAGCACCTATGGAAAACCGGCAAAAGCACCGAACTAAATCGAGACACACCAAATCGTATACCCACAACGTAAGCGGTTACACGTTTCGGTCTTGAATCTAGGCTAGGATGAACGGCGAATATCAAAGTATGCCTGCAAAAACGCAACAATTTACAATGAACTTCGTTCAATAATATGCAGGCTTTTATCGGCAGAAGCGGTTTGGCACACCAATTGATTGATTTTACAAGCGGGGGGAACAAGCGATGACAACACAAACTCTAGACTATCCAATACTTCAAACCGGTACGGCGGCCAGCAGTTCAAAGGCTTCGGCGGCGGCGAAAGGGCCGGACGTAGCAAAGGCGAAGGATTACGATCTGACGCAGGCCGCTTCAAAGGGAGACATGGCGGCGTTCGAAGAGATCTATCAGCGCCACCACCGACGCGTCTATTCGATCTGTTTGCGTATGCTGCAGAATGCCTTTGAAGCCGAAGACCTGACGCAGGACGTGTTCATACAGCTTTATCGCAAGGTCGGGAGTTTTAGGGGAGATTCGGCCTTCACTACGTGGCTGCACCGGCTGACGGTGAATCAGGTCCTGATGCATTTCCGCAAACGGAACGTTAAATTCGAGAAGACGACCGAAGAAGGCGTTACTCCGGACCAAATAGTAGTAGGCACTTCAGACCCTGAAAGAATGCGTGTCGTGGACAAGATCGCCCTTGAGAACGCGATCGACCAACTGCCGGACGGTTACAAGAACGTCTTTGTCCTGCACGATGTCGAAGGCTTCGAGCACGAAGAGGTCGCCAGGATCTTAGGCTGCTCGGTCGGCACATCGAAATCGCAACTTCATAAGGCAAGACTCAAACTGCGGAAACTTTTGAAGAAGAAGGCGAATCCGCGTTTGGTTGGACTTAGTGCTTGATCAAGATAATAGATGACATAAAAAGGGCTTCATGATATCGAGAAGCCCTTTTTCTTTGAGTCGGGGTGAAAACGACTAATTAAGCTTGGTTCATCTTTGAATTCTAGGTTCAATTTTCGTCAGATAACGACCGGTAGATCATTCATAGAGCAGATACTTCTTCCGCATCGCTTCGAACTTCTTCAACCCCGGCTGCCAGGTCGCACGAATCTCATCCTCGGTTTTCCCTGCACTGATCTGATCCTTGAATTCTCGCGTGCCCACAAGTCTGTCGATGTCGTTGATCTCTGCACTCATCGTGCGATCGAAAAAGTTCCTCTTGTCCGGGTACGCATTGTAAAGGTCGATCATCCACTTAAGATTGAGCTTCTTGGAACGGACCAGTTGTTTCGTGTCGTAGTTGCGCAAATCAAGGCCGTACACAACCTCGTTCATGAAGAGCGGTGTCTCGGCCATTCCCGGTATTCCTTTTGGAACATACGAAAACTCATAGATGCCTTTGTACAGTGGACTGCCGAAAACGGCGAACGGCGCGTATGTTCCTCGGCCGTGATTGAGTCGAGTGCCCTCGAACAGGCACGTAGAAGGATAGAGCATTATGCTCTGTTGAGTGTTCAAGTTCGGTGAAGGCTTAGTCGGGAGAACATATTCCATGTTCCGTGAATAGTTGGCGTTCTTAACGATCTTTAGCCTCGCTTTTCGTCCGCCCGGGATCCAGCCTTCGCCATTTATCATCTGCGCGAATTCGGCGACGGTCATTCCATGAGCGATCGGGATCGGGAACTGGCCGATCCCTGATTGAAGGCTCATATCCAATATCGGGCCGTCGAGAAGATAGCCGTTCGGATTAGGCCGGTCGAGGATGAGTAGTTCCTTGTTCGATTCGTTAGCGGCGTCCATGAACTCGCGAAGTGCGTTAATATTGGTATAAAAACGGACTCCAACATCTTGCATGTCATAGATAAGCACGTCCACATCTGCAAGGTCTTCTTTGGAAGGTTTTCGCTTCGCGCCATACAGCGAGACAATCGGAATCCCGGTCGCCGAATCCTTTTCATCCGAGACCTCTACACCGGCGCTCGCGTTTCCGCGGAAGCCATGCTCCGGTCCAAATACCTTCACTACCTTCACGCCTTTGGATAACAGGAAATCGACGAAATGCTTGTCTCCAACTATCGATGTTTGGTTAGCTAGAATCGCTACGCGTTTGCCCTGAAGATATGGAAGATACTTCTCGGGCTGGTCCGCGCCGGTTTTGATCGCCCCGTAATATGAGTGGCCAAGTGTAGTCGCGAAGAGAAGCAATAAAACAATTTTCGTGAGTGTTTTCCGAAATGAGCGCATGCCGTAAAGATAGATCAGAGTATTAGTTAACGCAACTCATTCCTCTGGATCGCGGTGCGCTCATATGTGTAAAATTAGGCCTGACTGCGCCCGCCCTTTACAACTTCTCTCGCGCCCTTAGACGAGTCTAATTGCCATTGCTGTTGAATCTTGACATTGCGTCGGCTCAGTTTAGCAACGAACTTTTCAGGATCGATCGCGCTCTCCTGCGGCGTTGATCCTCGCACGAGCACCTCTCCTTTGGCCATCATTTGGGCGACGATCGAGGCCGGGAACGCGGTGGTCCGCATCATTGACGAGAGGCCGGTAGACTCGTCCTGTTTATCGACGATATCGTAGCGCAGTTTTTTTAATTCGCTGTCCTTCGTGCCGACAAAATCGAGGCGGACGAGAACGTAATCGGGTCCGTCGGCGGGCAGGTGCTGTGTGAGCAGTTCGCCGAAGACCTTTCGGGGTTTTACCTTTACAAAATCCGCCACGATCTCATCGCTTGAGCAGAGGCCGAGGTCGATCATCGTCTTAAATTTTTCGCAGTGGCCGGCGTAGCGGATGGTCTTGTAGTCTAGTTCTTTTATTTTTCCAAGGAATGTGTCCGGCAGCGTCGATGTGCCGCCTGAGGTTTGAAACGCTTCGAGAAGTGGAAAGCCTTCGAAGGCAAGCTCTTCGACCTCGGTCATCGATTCGACCTCGGTTATCCGGCCGTCGCGGATGACGCGGGCCGTCTCGATATATTCGTTGATCAGACCTTCGACCGAAAACACCAATTGATAGTTGAGCGGCGGCTGCGGGTTCTGGGGCAGGCCGCCAACGCGGATGTGGATCTCATCGACCCGATCGAATTGCGCCGCTCCGTGCATCGCGAGGATCGAGACCATGCCAGGCGCCAGGCCGCAATCGGGGATGATATTTATGCCGGCGGCCTTTGCTTCGGCATCGAGGGCAAGCTGGGCGTCGACGACATAATTATTGCCGCCGAGGTCGCAGAAATTCGTGCCCGTTGCGATAGCGGAATGCGATAAGGATTCGTTGTACCAATAGTTGACGCACGAGATAGCGGAGTCGTGGCCCCGCATAAGGGCCGCCACATCGGCCGCATTCGACGCGTCGATAGAGCGGGCTTCAATGCGAGAGGTGCCGATCTTTTCCGCCGCGTCTTCGGCCTTTTTGAGATCGGAATCAGCGACCGTAACTCGCTCGACATCCGCCGAGTTGTGAACAAGATCAAAGGCCGCACCGTAACCCATACGGCCGGCCCCGAGGACTAGAATACGCATATTTGGTCAATGTTGGCGGTTGGCAGAAGCGGTTGACGGCGATTCGCTTCGCCCCGCTCTACCAGTCATCCAGCTCTTCCGGTTTTTCGGCCCTGATCGTTTCGCCGGCAAATTCCCAAACCTTCTTTTTCCAAGCCCGCATTCCATCTAAAACGCTCAAAGCGACCTGCGGGTGTGCGGCATTTCGTTCAAGCCGGATGACCTGGGCGCTGACACTCACCTCGTCATCGGCATTCTCTGTCACGGTTAGTTCAACCTTTGCGCCGACGGTAGGCAGCTTGCGGGGAAGATAAACCAAGGCTCCCTGAATGCCTACATTTTCGGTCAGGCCCTCCTCGGTAATGGTAGTCCCGCTTTCTTCCTTCCACTTCACGCGGATCGGGAATGAGACAGGATATCTTGCACCTTGACGGCGTTCGTTCATAGTTTTTCCTCGCGAGAATCCGTGGGAATTAGCCCGTTCAACGTCTGAAATATGCGCCGGAAAGGCGGCATTAGTCTATCAAAAGCGCGTTAAAATCGCACCCATAAGCGCCTTAAAACACATCAATTGCATATGAAATAAGGGTTTGCGGTCTTTGCTGGGGTGGACAGATGGGGATGAAACTGCTAGAATCTTGAAATGTTTTGTCCGCTATCGGGCAAAGACAGGCGGGTCAATCCGCCACGACAGTCTTCAATTTATGCTTTAAAGAAAGCAAAAAGAGCGGTTACGACCCTCGGGCCACCCGCTGTTTTTGCCTTTTTGATTTTGAAGGCTGAAAAACTTAGGAGAATGAATAATGAAAAATCTCGTTAGAGGGGGCGTTATTCTGTCAATTGTCGGCTTGTTCGTAGCAGTTATTTACGCACAGTCCGCGACAGACACCGCACTCATTATAGCGAATGATTCGCAATTACAATTAAATAATTCAATCGCAGATACAAATATTGTTAATGAAATCGAACCGGCGGCAACACCGGTGGAAACAGTAGAAAAGGAAAAGGAAGCCGTTACTGAACCCGGAAAGGGCGAGAAAACGGGAGACAGTCCAAAGTTAGTAGAAAAGACCGTTTCGTCAAAAGCTATGGGCGGCGTTAGCCGCGGGACCTTCACGATCACGGCTTATTGCCTAAGGGGCAGGACGGCCATGGGCCATAGTGTCCGAAAGGGGCTTATTGCCGCTGATCCGAGGGTTTTGCCACTGGGCAGCCGCATCAATATCAGCGGGGCATATAGCGGAACTTATCTGGTTTCGGATACGGGCAGCCGTATTAAAGGCAAAAAGTTAGATATCTGGATGGCAAGCTGTGCCGAAGCCAGACGTTTCGGCCGCCGAAAAGTCTCGGTCAGCTACCTGGGCAAGTAGACAATTTACAACTGAATAAGGTCTTCAAAGGCTGCGTCCATTAGACGCGGCCTTTTTATCGCGTGCCGCCTTCAAATTCTGTCGCCCTTACTTCGCTCGGGCATGTGCACCGGGGTGCTTTAGATCGCGAGGCGAAAACGGGGCTGTTTCTCGACAGTTTCATCCCATTCGGTTCGGGCGTTTATCAACGCGGCACGCGAGCGGATGCCGGCAATTCCGCGGCCGCCGCGCAGGTTGTGTTCCGGTGGGGCGAACGGCTTTCCGTCATTCACGATGGTCATCTCAAACGCTTGCGGCCGGGGCACGGTTATCGTCATTTCGACCCGCGTGGCGTCGGCGTGCTGCCGGATGTTTGTCAGCACTTCCTGAGCGATGCGATAGATCTGCAGTTGAATATTCATCGGAAAGCCAATGTCGTCGTCCGTCGTCTTTCCGGCGTCGAATGTGTAATTTTCAACGGTGTGCCCGAGCAGAAATTCGAGCGACGCGATCAGGCCGACGTTCTCAAGTACGGACGGGCTAAGATCTTCGCAGATGCGGCGGACCTCGGTCGAGATCGATTCGATCTCATTGCGAAAGCCCGATCCGGGCGGCAGCTCGCGGTCGCTTTTCATTATCAGTCCGCGGAGGTCGGCAAGCGTCTGATCGTGCAGGTCGCGGGCAATT
>JBGTJP010000010.1:0-11947 GCA_041745075.1 Pyrinomonadaceae bacterium
GCGATCTCACGGGCGGGCTCAACTATCTTTGCGTGGACGAAATCGGTCGTGTCCGCGACCTGCATGTGGGTGCGGTCGATAGTGCGACTAACAAGCTCTACCTTGTCGCGGGCGGTGATGGCCGTAGAATTGACGATCTGCCGAAGATCCTGAACTTCGTCTTTGATCAATTCGGTCGATTCCGCCAAAAACCGTGAAGCCGTGGCAAGATTTGTTGAGACCTCGGTAAAATGCACTGAGATCTCGGTACCCTGCTGGCTGATCGCATCGGCCTTCCGGACCAGCGGTTCAAGCATATCGTCCAACCGCTCAACGGTCTCAACGGCCTTTTTCGCGTGCGATGCGATCACGATCATGGCAACCGCCATCGCGATGAAACAAACCGCAATTACGATCAACGAGATCATCATCCAAAATTGTGGATCGGTCGCGTTCATAACCTGCTTAGCTTTCTTTTTTCTCGACCGGATAGCTTGGTCGGCCTTCGGTTATCGATTTTGCCTCGGTTTTTCTCTTTTCCGCGACGTAGGCGTCTTTTCCGGCCTCAACCGCGGCCGAGAACGGATTCACGGACTGAGCCGCCGCACTTCTGGCTTTTTCAGTCAATTCACCGGCCTTGTCCTGTGCCGTCTGATATAGTTCGCTGGCCTTTTCACGCGATACCTCGTAATACTCGCCGGCCCGTTCTTGCAGTTGGGCAGCCGTTTCCTTGCCTTTTTCTAGGCCCTTTCGGGTAACGTCCGCAATGTCGCCGCGAAGTTCCGTGCCGGATTTCGGCGCAAAAAGCAATGCGATGACGGCCCCGATGCCGCCGCCTATCAGTAAATAAGTCAATTTTGTTACCGCGCTCGAATCGTCACGGTCATATTCGTTTCTCATAATGTTCCCTCCGCGCAAAAATCGCGTAAAAAAGCTGCTGAAAATAAGTGAACCTCAATTATAGCAGAACTTTGTAGTGCGGTAAAAGAAGTTTTTGAAGGAATCGGGTGCGGGTGCTGCCTAAAGTTACGGATATGAAACCAACTCGGGCGCTTTGCAACCTTTTTGAGCAATTAAAGGCAGATTTCACGCGAAGTTCGCAAAGGAAAGCAAAGAACAAAACCAACGTTAAGCACGCCGCGCTTGAGGCACTTTTCGAAAAATGCGTTTCGCTAGGAAATGCTAAATCCCTTTTCGTAAACGATCCAAAGGCCAAGGCAAATGCTGACCAGGCCCGCGGCTGCCTGTAAAAGATGATTGAAACGATGAAACTTGAGGCCGGTCAGGCGAAAAGGCAGTCCGACTAGAAAACTCATAAGCATCATTCCGCCGATCGAGCCGATGCCGAAGATCATGATATAAAGCATACCGACCGTGCGCGATTCGATTGTTGGAATGATCAGCAGCATTAAGGCCGCGCTTCCAGCAAGGCCGTGGACCATACCTATCAAAAGCGGACGAGGGTTCAAGCTGGGGCCGTGGTGCGCGTGGCCTGCATGAGCCTCGCCGGGCTCATGCAGATGCGGGTGGGCATGCTTGTGGCCGCGATGTTCGTGTGAATGAAGATGCAGGTGGCCGCCCGCAAAAAGTTTGCGCACCACGTTCAGCCCGAGCAGAACGAGCATCGCTCCAACACCCAGTTCCAAAAATCGCTCGGTCCGTTCACTGATCTGGCAGTTCAAAAGCAGTACAAAAATGCCCGCAATAAGGAGCGAGATCGTATGGCCCAAACCCCACAGGCCGCCTACCAGCGCGGATGTCCACAGATTCGCGCGAGACGTGATCATCGTCGAAACGGCGGCGAGGTGGTCCGCCTCGGTAGCGTGTTTCAGGCCAAGCAAAAAACCGTAGGCCAGCACAAGGCCCGTCGTTCCGCTCGCGAATACAAGAAAAAGATCGTTCATTCCGTTTATCCAAGTGCGCTATAACACATCACCGCGCCGATACACGCGATCAAAAGAGCGCTAAAAGCCGGAAGCGTCTTGATCACACGGCTCTTGCCGAGCGACGTGCCGCCAAGCGCCTTTCCAACATACAGAAACGCCAACCCGACCGCGGTGAGCGTTGCGGCCAGGCCAAGACTAAAGGCGATAGTCAAAATCAGGCCGTAACCTACCCGCGACGCGTAAATGGCCGACAACATCAGCACAAGCGCCGACGGACACGGGAGCAAACCACCCGAAATGCCGAGGCCAAGAAGGCTCTTCCACCCGATCTCCTCGGGCGGCAGATGCGAATGCGTGTGTCCATCATGCGTGTGGGTCAATGCATCATGCGCATCATGCGAATGTGAGTGTTCCTCCCCGGAGTAGTGTTCGTGGTCAAGATGATGGTGATGATCGCCTGACTTCGCCCAGCCCAACGCGCCGAACAATCTGTTCTTGAACAATGTGATGCCGATGTAAAAAACAAGCAGGCCGGAAACAAATGACAGGAAAGGCATCATTTTTTCGGGCATTATGTAATTCGATGCAAAAAGAGTTATCAGGCCGAGAGCGAACACGCCAAGTGTGTGCGTTATCGTTACGGTCAGGCCCAGAAAAAGGGCATGCCTTGCGGTACCGCGTGAACCGACAAGATATGCTCCGACAACCGTTTTGCCGTGCCCCGGCGACATCGCATGAATTGCGCCAAGGCCGAAGGCGAGCAAAAGGCCGAAAACCGCGATCATCGGCGTAATTTCCGGAACGGCGATCAGTGCCGCCAGCCGATCTGTCTGCACAGCGGTTGAACGGTGCCCATCGCGGTTGACCAGGAGTTTTGAGTCAGCGGGTGCCGCACCGGCCGTAAAGGAAAAGGTAGCAGAGCGTTCCGCAAGCGGGACCGCTATCGACTCCTGCGGATAAGATCTCAACTCATCGCTTACCCCCGACCCAAAGGCAGTGCTGTTGAAAATGTTTATCCCGGCGGTTCGCCCGACAACGATCTCGTTCCAGCCGACACGCTCCGCATAATTTAGGTTCTGGAAAGCGGTCAGGCCGTTTTCAGGTTTATCAGAAAGACTACCCGACAATTCCCAAACCATCCTAAGCGTTTTGAGATCGCCGTTTCCGGGAATGAGGCCGATCTCCGGCGCTCCCGATGTTAATAACACTTCATTGCCGTCAACGGTCAAGTTGAGGTTCGCGAGATAGCCCGGCGAAAATGCGGCTGCGTAGGCATTCAGTTCCTCAACGGAGTATTCGCCGTTCTTATCCGCGTCGATCTTAGCAAGCTCCTGGAATGTCGGGATCTCGGCCAGGTCCAGGATCTGCCGAACCTTTATTTGCGAGCCCAAAGGCTCGATGTGCGAATACTGATTGACGCTGAAATTTCCCAACGGATGGGCCAAAGCACCGACGGAGAATAAAGTCAAAAAAAGCGCCGCTGAGAGAATTCTCATTGTCATTACAAAGCCTCCAGTGCGTTTTTCGCATTATCGGCCTGCAGCAGGTCGAACTTCGGATTCGTTTTCAACGCCAGGTTAAGAAGCCGTTTTGCCGCGACCCGATCGCCTTGTGCTTGTTCGATCATTCCGGCGTGGTAGAGCGTCCGAGCATCGCCGGTATTCAACCGCACGGCATCTTTGATCGCCGCCGCCGCCTCACTAACGCGGCCGTTCTTGAAAAGACACCAGGCGTAGGTGTCAGCCGTATAAATGTCTTTTCTGGCAGCAAATTCCCGGCTTGCAATTTCGAGTGCTTCTTTCAGATTAGTATCACGGTCGGCCCAGAAAAGTGCCAAACCCTTTTGATCGCCCGTCATGCCGAGTTTCTGTTCCACCACCTGAACCAGACTGGCTTGCTGCGAAGCTTTTTCGTTATTCCCAAGCTTTGTATAAATATCACTTAGTAAAATTATCGTCTCGGCCGCCGGCACTTTCGACTGGGCATCGGATAAATATTTTATTGCCGACTCGAGGTCCCCTTGAGCCGCCCTGACACGGCCTTTACCCGCCGTCGCGAGATGAAAATTCGGCAAGATCTGAAGCGCTTCGTCATAAACCTTCTCTGCCTCAGCGTATTTTCCGTTTTTCCAAAATTCGTCGCCGAGCTGGACGAGGCACCAGCTTTGGGCCTCTTTATCCTGAGGGTCGGCGGTTCTCGCCGCAAGTTTGTACATCTCAACGGCACCGGCATGTTCGCCGTGCAAAGAACGCATGTGTGCAACGCGGGCGTATGAGTTACTGTTGGGCCGCAGGTCCACCATTTTTTGGGCCGCGGCCACGGCTTCGGGATAATTTCCCAACTCCGCATTTGCGTCCGTTAGAACGCCGTAGATAAACGGATCGTCGGGAAATTCCTTGTTCAGAATATTTCCAAGGTCCAGCGCCTCTGAAAAACGGTGAAAAGTTAAATGTAATGAAGATTGAAGCTTCCGCGCCGCGGCGTCGTCCGGAGCTACGGCAAGTGCCTTATGCACGGCGGCTTCGGCCTGACTGTTTAGCTGAAAATCGCCCGTCTGCCTAGCCTTTTTTATGTAGAGCACGGCAAGTTGGTTGTAGCCGATGGCCGAATCCGGGGCCTTTTCTATAAATTGGAGGGCCGCGTCAAGGTCTTTGTCCGCTGATACCGGTATGCTGGCCTCGGGGTTCGGGCCCTCCGCCAATTGCGTAGTACATCCGGAAAATACAGCCGCAGAAAATAGCAATAAAGCAGTAATTAGAATCTTCATATGTCCTCCGTTTCCGGATAGTTCGAAAATCGTTCGTGCCCTGGTGAAAAACCCACGAAAGCCAGGGCACGAACGGTCAGTAAAAGCGGCTATCTTTTCAAAAAGCCGTTTTCATCAACAGTAGGGATAAATGACGCATTCTTTCGCGCCGTATCGGGCCGCTGCTGATTCGAGGTTCGCGGCTGATTACCCTGATTGGGCGGCCGCAGGTAGGGGAACCGCGTTAGAAGCGGGCCTTCGGGGTTGAAACTCACGCCATCGCCAAGCGTGTTATTCGGCGCGACATTCGTCGCCGGTGTGAAGGGCGTTCCGCCGGCCATCGCCCGCAAGGCAATGTCCGTAACGTCGTCAAAAACGCGCCGTCCGTTCGGAAATCCTGCGACGTCACCGCCGAGCAGTCCGAGCCGGTTTTGGTTGGCGATCGGCGTCGGCGGGATCGCCACATTGAGCCTTAGAAACTCATGCGGCACACCGTCCGAAAGGAAGGTCGTGTAATTCGGCCCCGTCACCGCGTTTACCGGTATGCCGGTTGCGAAGATCGCCACAAGGTCGTTTCGCGGCGGAGGCGGGATGTTGATGCCGAAAACAAGATTCATCAAACGGGCAAGTTCAGGGTCGGTGATCGCCTGTACGACCCGTGGGATCGTTCCGTCAACCGACGGAGGAATTGCGTTGAAGGCGTCCTTTAAGCTCAGGGGAATGACAACCTCGTTAACTAACGGATTGCCCAAACGCGAAACCTGTTGGTAGGCGCCCTGGTTATTTTGGCTTCCGGCGCTAAGAACGCGAGTTGTCCGTCGGCTGGCCGTTGCCCAAACGCCGATGACAGCGTCCGAAGCGGTCGGGCCGGCGGGTACCGCACCGGTCCGGGTCAGGTCTGAGATCGGAACTTCGATCGCGATCGTGCTGACGTTATAACCCTGGGTTGTGTCTATACCGCCCGAACTTCCGATAGACCTTAGATTCAGTGCATCGAAAACACCAAGGTCGATATAGAAATACTCGTCGCGGTTACCGGCAAACACCTTTCCGCCGCCAGGCAGATTGTAAACCGCTGGCTGGCCGAGATTCTGCTCGTAATCGGGAGTGACACGCGGACCGATATTGGCCGGCGGTGTTCGCAGGCCCACAGCAATTATCCTGCCTGTTCTGAACGGGGGAGGGAAGTTAAAGGGCCCAAATTTTTCAGTCTTGCGGACCGTATAGGTTTGGGGCATGTTGTAATCCGGATCGGTCAGGTTGCTGATCACAGCATCCTGGTTCACGGCTGAGTGGCCGAGCACGGTGTCGTTGTTGACGATTTCGGTCGTGAACTGAAATTGGTAAGAAATATCCTCGATCCCGTCGCCGGTGTTGTCGATCTTTATTTCGTACAGAACGGTGTCATCGAAGCGGAACCACTGAGGCCCACCCGAAGGTTCCTGCAGCGGAATATAGTTTGCAACGAGTGTCACGAAACCTTCCCTGCCCGGCTCAACGCTTCGAAAAGCGTAGGTATCTGTGTTGTCCGCAAAGCGGTCCATGCTGATGAGCGGTGCCTCGGCATGGCTTGACGCCAGCAGCGGAACGGCCGTCATCGACAGTACTAGAGCGAGACCAAGCAAACTTTTGCCCATCTCGCGAAAATTGATATTCATCTTTCTCCTCCTTTATGCTTTTTTTTCGCCTCTGCGCGGCCCCGGAACGGAGCCGTGCATAGGCAAAACCTTACTAAATTAGTGGGTGTCGTAGTTTGCGACCGGATAATCGCCGTTCATACCAAACGAGGTTTGGACAAACGCCCCATTCGAGCTTCGGTAGTATCGAAAGACCCCTGCAGTCGGATTCCAAATGCAAAAGTCCGTCTTTCCATCGCCATCATAGTCACCCTGGGTCGAGAAGTCCGGCTTTTGGCCGAGCTGCACGGCCGTGAATGTCTGATTGGCGCTCAGGATGGCATACCATGTGTAGGTCGTCCCCTGTCTAAGTGCCGACAGATCGGTCTTCCCATCACCGTCGTAGTCGCCTGGCACGATTAGGTCCGCCCCGACGCCAAACGTCTGTGTCGAATAAACACCAGAACTCAGCTGCAAATAGAACGTCGCTGGCTGATTGCCGGTGCCCCGCCGCACGGCAAGATCGAACCTGCCATCGCCATCGTAATCACCAGGGGCAACAAAGTCCGAGTCCACGCCGAACTGACGCGAAGTGAATCCGCTTGCCGAATACTGGAAATACCAGGTCATAACCCCGCCCGAACGGCGAACTACAGCGTAATCCGTTCTCCCGTCGCCGTCATAATCGCGCGCGACAGGTTCGTCACCGCTGACGCCAAATTGCCGCGTTTGGATAACATTGTTCGCCGTCAGGATGACATAAAAAACGCCGTTTGACGGCCGCCAGACGGCCACATCCGTTCTTCCGTCACCGTCATAATCGCCCGGCACAAAAAGGTCTGTTCCCGCATTGCCCCAAACATATGTTCTGGTCGACCCGTCCGAACTGTTTCGAATAAACCATGTATTGGTGTTCAGACGAAAAACCGTTTCATCCGTCCGGCCGTCACCATCGAAATCCAGCGTGGTGGCCGCGCTTGATGCAGAGCTTCGAGCAATTGCGATATCACGGATCACGGCACCGCCGCCGATCGGCCCAATGATCGTGGCCGCGCCGGTCATCAGGTTCACCGCGTAAAGTGCGGAACTTGTAGCACCCTGCACCTGAATTGAGGCAAGGGCCGTGTTGTTGCCGGGATGTATGTCGAGGCCCGCTTCAGCGGTAGTGTTCACCCCAAGCGGCCCAATTGTGTTCAAGGTTCCATTGTTGGGAGGATTTTGCGTTGCAAGAATGTTCAGGTTGGAGTCGATATCGTACAGCGTCGTAGTAGTAGTTCCGCTAAAGCTATTCGTATAACCCGAGGCGACTACGTTCGGGTTCTGCCCAAAATTGGCATCGCCGACAGCATACGCAAGAGGCCCGTCAACTACATTGGAGCCGTCGTTTGGATTCGCCCTAAGGTTTTGATCGGCGTCCGAGGTTATCCTTATGCGGTCCGGAACCGGATTGAAATCGAATCCAAAGTTGGTTCCAAGGATCGGTGTCGTCAAACTTCCAACGGAAGTTGCCGCACCCGTCGTCGGGTTTATCCGATAAATCCGGCTTGTGCTGCCGAGGCCGAAAAGTTCTCCCGTTGCGGGCCGGAAATCTATACCAAGTAGATTCTCGCCGCCCTGCAACCCGGTGATTGCGACCGTGCTAAGGATCGTATTTGCCCGTGAACTGTTGAAGCGAACAAGACTATTGTTTGTCGTCAAACCGTAAACGACAAAGTTCGATGTCATGGTGGTTTCGATCGCAAAGCCTGTCAGGGAAGTCTGGCCGTTCCCGATCGGCCCGATCGAACTTGCGGCGCCCGTTGTCAAATTGATGCGATAGAGATTGGTGGATCCGCCAACGGTCAAAGCGGCCAGCGCGGTTGAGTCGGCCGAGAGTATGTCAAATCCGTTTGTACTCGCAGCGTCTATCCCAAGCGGCCCTGCCGTTACCAGTGTGCCCGCGTTAGGCGGATTCTGCATGTAAAGCGTATCCGAAACGGATGATATCGCATACAGGGTGGTCGTCGTCGCGCCGTTAAAGCTGTTCGTATATCCGGACGCGTTGGCGCCCGTTGCAGCCCCGTTCAACTGGCCGTCCACGATCGCAACCCCGTTATCCGGATTAACCCGAAGATTCTGACCGGTATCCGAGACGATCCGAAGACGATCGACCGTAGGATTGAAATCGACGCCAAATGACGTGCCCGACAAAGCAACCGACAGTACTCGAGCTGAGCCAGCCGCGCCGGTGGTCTTGTTAATGACGTACAAACGACCGCTGCTGCCCAACGCGAAAAGTTCGCCGTTCGTGGGGCGGAAATCGATACCGAGCACCGTCTCGCCACCCTGTAGTCCAGTGATCGCTCCAATCGTCGTGATATTGGACGGCGAGGAACTGTTGAATCGAATTAATTGATTAGAAGCCGTGACACCAAAGACGTTCGCCGAAGTTACGTTCACGCCTGCGGGCTCCGCCGAAGCGGATGAAACGAAACCAGCGGAAACCGCTAAAAAGAGCACTGCCATAGTGCAATGCCGCAGAAAAGAAACCATTTATTTACCCTCCTAGAAACTGAAAGTCGGTAAAGTACCGATAAGCTGAAAAATCCCGGTGTGTTCGCGGGTTTGCGCTCTCGCTGATCTCGAAAGCACGTTTCCCCGACAAACTCGTCCGTTTCGCAAGCGGTCAATGCGGGCGGGAAAGAACTGCTGCAGGCATTGAATATAGAAAACTTTGAAACAGGCAAAGAACCGGTTTTGGGAGGGTTTTCGTCGGCGGCGGGGATTTGGATTCAAAATATCTGGAAAACGTACTGAATTTAAAGACACGGCTTTTGCGTCGTGCCTTTTTGGAATCGATCTACATTATTTGTTCCCGCTATCTTACGGTTCATGTGCCAATGGCGTTCTGCCGTCCGTCGATCCTGGAAAACTTGTCGGTGTGGCGGTGCGGCGAAACCTGTGTTTTGTTATTCTATGTGTTTTATCGCGGGCAATTTTCACGGCCGTTTATGAAACTGGACAGGATTAGAAACTTTTCGATCATCGCCCATATCGATCATGGCAAATCGACGCTGGCGGACCGCATTTTGCAGCTCACTGGCGCCGTGGCGGACCGCGACATGGAAGCTCAGCTGCTTGACGACATGGACCTCGAGCGCGAACGCGGCATTACCATCAAGGCCCACGCCGTACGCCTGGATTACAAATCGAAAGACGGCACGGATTATGTGCTGAACCTTATCGACACGCCGGGCCATGTGGATTTTTCTTACGAAGTTTCGCGTTCGCTGTCAGCATGCGAAGGGGCGTTGCTGGTCGTCGATGCCTCGCAAGGCGTCGAGGCCCAAACTCTTGCGAACACGTATTTGGCCATCGAGAACGACCTTGAGCTCATCCCGGTACTCAACAAGATCGACCTGCCGTCCGCAGAACCCGATCGAATCAAGGAACAGATCGAGACGATTATCGGGCTCGACACAACGCACACGGTTTTGGCATCGGCAAAAACCGGCGTCGGGATCGCCGATATTCTGGAAGAAATAATCAAGGACATCCCGCCGCCAAAGGGCGATGAGGATGCACCGCTAAAGGCCTTGATATTCGACAGTTGGTACGACAGCTATCGGGGGGTGATCGTGCTGTTTCGCGTTATCGACGGCAAGGTCAAAAAAGGTACGAAGATCAGGTTTTTCAATACGGGCCGCGAATATCTGGTCGAGACGATCGGTGTGAACCGTCCGCGGCCGACGCTGATAGACGAGCTTGGGCCGGGCGAGGTGGGCTTTATCACTGCTTCGATCAAGACTGTCGCCGATGTTCAGATCGGAGACACTATAACCGAAGCAGCCCGGCCCGTCGCCGAGCCGCTGCCCGGTTTTCAGGAAGTAAAGCCGATGGTGTTTGCCGGGCTTTATCCCATAGATGCGGCACAATACGAAGACCTTCGCGATGCAATGGAAAAGCTGAGGCTTAACGACGCATCGTTTTTCTTCGAGCCTGAATCGTCCACGGCTCTTGGCTTTGGATTCCGCTGCGGTTTCCTGGGGCTTTTGCATATGGAGATCGTTCAGGAACGCCTTGAACGCGAATTCAACCTGGAACTTATTACCACGGCCCCCGGCGTCCGTTATCGCGTGACAACTACCGACGGAGAGGTCACCGAAATCGATTCACCCTCAAAAATGCCCGATACAGGCCGGATCACAAAGATCGAAGAACCGTTTATTGAAGCGACGATCCTGACCAATGACGATTTTCTTGGCGGGATCCTGCCGCTGCTCGACGAAAAACGAGGCGTGCAGAAAAAGTTCGAATACGTTACGACCAACCGCGTGATGCTTGTCTATGAACTGCCCCTGAATGAGATCGTACTGGATTTTTACGACCGTCTAAAGAGCGTTTCAAAGGGTTATGCCTCGCTCGATTATCATGTTTCGGGTTATCAGGAAAGCAAGCTGGTCAAGCTGGATGTACTGGTTTCTGGCGAGCCCGTCGATGCCCTTTCGCTCATAATGCACACCGACACCGCCACCGCGAAAGGCCGTATTCTTGTCGCGAAAATGAAGGAACTCATCCCCCGCCAAATGTTCGAGGTCGCCATCCAGGCAGCCATCGGCAACAAGGTCATCGCCCGCGAAACCGTAAAAGCCATGGGCAAGAACGTCATCGCCAAATGCTACGGCGGCGATATCAGCCGCAAACGCAAGCTGCTCGAAAAACAAAAAGAAGGCAAAAAGCGAATGAAAAAAGTCGGCCGCGTCGAGATACCGCAGGAAGCTTTTCTAGCGGTGTTGAAAGTTAATGAAAGCTAGGCCGCTGCCTGGCCTTGGTCACCGTAACATTTGTCCCGGCGTTGCGCATATGATCGTGCTATTATCCCGATAATACGTATTTGCGGATCTCGTTATGAAAACCTCTCTAATCAGATCGATCGTTCCGGTTCGGTTCAGAAAGGGTCCGGAAAGCCTGATCATTGAGGACTATAGGCCGACGTTCTATATGTCCCTTACGGCCGCAGGATTTGTCGTGTTCGCGATCGCCTTTCTCTGGTTTTTGTTCCGAACGGGTGCGGTTGATGAATTTGCTCTTTGGGTCACGCTCATTCTAGCTATCGCATGCCTGCTGCTTTCAATTCGCGGCACGCTCCGTGAAGTCTATTCCTTTGGCAAGGTGACGCAGCGTTATGTCTTTGTTCGTCGATTCGTACACCGTAAAGAAGTGATCGTAGGCGACGTAAGACAATTTCGTGCCGTTCGCGTTCACACGACAATTGACCGAGACGAGAACCAACGAGAATATCATACTGTCAGCCTCCTCCAGGACGGCCTGTTGCTTGGCGGGTCACCTGAGCAGCCCCTTCGCAGCGAGATCCCGATCATGAACTTCTACAGCACCGAGCATTCGATCGCGGCCGCCGTTTCCGAATTCCTTGAGATAGAGCTGCTCGAAACGTCGGACTAAGCGCTTCCCCTTCAATCCAAATAAGGCATGCCCGGTTCAACTTTCGGGAATCGACGGCACAACGACTGAAGGGATCAACGACCGGCAGCGGCGGCTTTTGACTTTGGCCGGGCGACCGCATACATCTCATTCGCGATCTGGATGCCTAGACCGTCGCGGTACATGTCGAAGTGGGTGCGGCCATCCTTGTATTCGATCTTCGCGTCGCTGCCGAGTTTTTTGAGTTCGGCGTCCAGTAATCTTACGGCTTCGTCGAGGTGGAAGGTGTCGGCGGTGCC